>NZ_DBHIVL010000025.1:0-30874 GCF_057271695.1 Centipeda sp. (in: firmicutes) | reverse complement strand
GTGCGGGCAAAAAAGATGCGTCGAGATGGCGCGGCTGAATTTATCAGTGCTTCCTTTACAGCTTTATGTCGAGATGAACACCACGATTGGGGTCGGCAGCCAAACGCTGCAGGAGCTCGGGGCCATGATCCTTCCCGCTTCCTCTGCGGCTTCCGCCGCCCTGTCTGCCGCCCTGCCGCCGGTCACGCTCCGGGTCATCCTTCACGCGTGCATCCTCACTCGCCTGTTCCTTGGTGCGCACCTGCTGGCGTGCGAGCTCCGCATCCTGCTTCTGACGGATGGACTCAAAGCTCTGCTGTATATTGACCTGGTTCTGCATATTGCTCTGAACATTCCCTGCCTCATTGGACTGGGGGAACATCATCTGCATACTGATTGGCGTGACATTCATGGTGATACCTGCCTCTCTTTAGAAGATTCCTACGGCAATTTCCCCATTCAGCATTTGCAGCCGCGCGTTGCGCAGCTCTTCCTCTATCGTCTTTTTCACCCCGTTGATCGTTGCGTTGACCCCCGGATAGATGGTATCGGATGCAGCGATGGAACCATTTTTCATCTGCTCAAGCTCTTCCTGCATCTGCTCGAGCTCCTCCTGCATCTTCTTGATCTTCCCGGCAAGAGGGAACTGCTCGTGTGTCATTTCAGCCAGCTGCTCCCTACGTCGCGGCGAAAGGCTCATCAGCGACTGTTTCTTTAGCGTGGCGAGCGAAAGGCGGAGTTCCGTAAGACGCTTGACCGCCGTCTCGCATTCTTTGGAAAGCGTATCGTAGCGATGCTTCAGATTGGGGTCGACACCGACGTTCAGGTTGGTCTGCACATAGAAGTTGTTGCCAAAAATTTTGGCGCGTATGGACTCTCCTGCACCGACCTTTCCCCCGGTAATGATGCCGCGCCGCCCCTCGACGCGGACATGATGCCCCGCACGCATCTCAGAATGGAGAACGACATCGTTGACGAAGATGTCACGTCCGGCGGAAATGTTGGCATTTTCGACGAAAGAAATACGCACATCCTCCACTGCACGGATCTTCCCGATATTCATGCCGCGTATGCCGCCGTGGACGATGACGTTGCGCCCCTCAACCTCTGCGCCGCCGATCATGCCCTTGATCTCGATGTCCCCCGTCGCCTTGACAATAAAGCCGCTCTCCACATCCCCCTTAATTTCGATGCTGCCGGCAAAATCGACGTTTCCCGTTCCGACATCCACGCTGGAGTCGATCACAAGATGGGGGTCGACACTGATCTTCTTCCCATCATCGACAATCTGCCCGTCGATGAGTGCAACGAGCTCATGATTGTTGACAATCTTTGTGTTTTTTCCCTGTGGGAGAGCAATCGCCTTTCCCGGCTTGGGTGCGATATCCTCCCCCAATACATTCTTTCCCGGAGTCCCTGCTGTTTCGGGAATGCGAACGGCGAGCACATCCCCCATCTGTGCGCGGATAAAGATATTCATATCTTTGTAATCCACACGGTCATAGGCGCGAGCGGCGGGACGCCCCTTTTCTCCCATATCGAATTTCTTTTCGATCCGTGCATCCACCCCCGCCTCAGGAGCTGTGCCACGGGCTGCAAAAAACGGGGTCAGACGCGCTACGCCGCGCCCGATTGCCTCGCGGTCGATGCCGTAGACGACCTTCTTTGCGGCAAGCGCATCCAACACATCGGAAATGGAGGGCGGCAGATTCCCCTTTTTTTCATCAAAACGCACGGCTGCCGTCATCGCATCACGCGGAATCTCGATGGAAAATGGAATGATGACGTTCTCCTCGCCATCCTCCACGGGCGGATCGAGCCGCACCTCAAAGCCGTCTGCTGCACGCACGACTCTTGCAAGCTGGAGCACATCGTACTCCGTGACTCCCTCATCCTCAAGGCGTTTTCTCAGCGTGGAAAGATCAATGATTGTGCTGCCCTGACTCTCCGGATATACGGTAAGATAGTTACCATCCGTTTTGACAACCAGCTGAAACCCCTCACGCACACTCCCAACAGTACGATCCACAATACCACTCCCGATCCATCAAACCGCACCTATATCGGATGCCCCCATTATCATTCGTCATTCATGCGTGCAAGAGACCCGCGCATACGGAAGATTGCCTTTGTATGGAGCTGTGAGATCCGCGCCTCCGAAAGGTGCAGGATCGCAGCAATCTCTTTGAGTGTCATCTCGTCGTAATAGTAGAGTGCAACAACCGTGCGCTCTTTCTCGGGGAGTTTTTCAATCGCGGCGGCAAGGGTATCCTTGACCTCTGTCCATTCTGCGTGTTCAACGGGACCATCATCCATGGATGCCGGTGAATCCGTACGCAGATATTCTTCGAGCGGGATGATGGTAGCCGCGCTCACCTGCCCCTCGAGATGATGCAGCCCCTCAATGGTCAGATCCAGCTCGGCGGCAAGTTCCTCATCGGTCGCCGTACGTCCGAGCTCCCCCTCAAGACGCGCAACAGCTTTCTCGTATTTTTTAATATTCTGACGCACACTGACGGGAATCCAGTCCTTTGCACGCAGATGATCGAGCATCGCTCCGCGCACGCGTACCCCCGCATAGGTCTCGAACTTGTTCCCGCGTGCAAGCTCATAGCGTTCGATCGCGTCGAGGAGTCCAAAGAATCCGCTGCTCAGGAGGTCCTCCCGATCCACATGCTGCGGCAGACTGATCGCAATGCGTCCGGCTACAAGGCGGACGAGGGGAAGATAGTGTTCGGCGATGCGGTTTCGTACATCCACGGTCTTTTCCGTTTCATACGCCCGCCACAAGGCATCAATGTCCTCTGCCGGCTGTGCCGTCATCGCGTTCATCTCCTCTCATTCCGCCGTTCGCCTTTATGCCGGTGCGGGCTCAGGTGTCCCCTCGCCCTCCGGAGTTCTCATATGAACAAAGGAATCCTCCGAGAGCGGTCGGAAGTTTTTCTGCGCGGCAAATTCCTCTGCCGCCCTCGCCCCCTTCTCCACTGCATCAAAGTCAATGTCCTCCGGATCATAGAGCTGCGTCTGCATATCCTGCATCCGCTCGGACGGTTCTTTGTCGAACGCCGCCCAGCCCTTTGCTTCCAATATGAAGACGACGAGATAGGTGAACAGTCCGGCGCACAGGAATGCGATAAAACTTCGCAGCAATGCCGTGGTCACGCGTGCATCCCCGATCATCCCCGTGAGAAATACGACAAGTGCAGCGATCACAGAAAAAACCAACGCCATACCGACTTTGAACATCTCTTCACCTTCCCTTCTATATGGTCTTGTCTCCCTTGCTGACGGTCTTCACCGTATAGACACCATCGTTGAGATCAATGGCAACGGTGCGGCCGTAGTTGAGCCCGGTGTCCTCCGCGACAAGCCGGATTCCATGCTGTGCAAGCAGCTCCTTTGCCGCCTGCGCGTTGCGTTCGCCGACACGCATGACACTCGTCGTATTGGAGAACGCAAACATCTGCGCACCGCCCGCAATCTTTGCCACCAGACGAGATTTCGACGCACCAAGCTTCAGGACATCCGCAAGCATGAGCGGAAATCCCGTGTCGATGAACTTTGCAGGCGTATCCGAGGGGCGCGCCTGTTTGCTGTCCGGCAGCATATAGTGGAGCAGTCCCCCCACCTTTGCCTTGGGGTCATAAAGGGAAAGCCCGATACACGAGCCCAGTCCGTAGCTGATGAGTGTGGACGGAGCTGCGCCGACTTTGTAGTCGGCCATACCGACTTTGATCAAATCCGGCATATCATCCAACTCCTACCGCATTCATAATGCTGCCAAGGGATCCGGGATCCGGGACAAGGAAGAAATGTCCGTTGATGCTCCGATCCTCGGCGACAAAATTGGTCTCGATGAGGAGTGCATGATCCCCCATCTCGCCAAGCTGTACCAAAACGACGTTGAGGATAGCACCTGCCATATCCACGGCAAGCGCAGGGATGGACGGCAGCATACTCATGCCCGTGAACGTGTAAAACGCATTCAGATAAGAGCCTGCAAGGATGTTGCCGATCTCCATGAGTGCCGATTCGTCCATCGAGTCAAGTTCCGTCGTCTCTCCGCGCTCCCGTCCGAGCAGCGTATCCACAAGTGCAAAGGCACTGTCACGCGGGATGAGAAAGAGGATGTTGCTCGGGGCTTTGCCATAGACGCGCAGGAAAATGCCGACGACAACCAATTCCGGTCCGCCGACAAACTCCGGCACATCTTCAATTGGAACGAGTGCCACATGGGGCACATTCATCTCAATACGACGCCCGATGAGACGGGAAAGCGCCGTTGCAGAATTCCCTGCACCGACGTTTCCAATCTCCCTGAGCACATCCAACTGCAGCTCTGACAGTTCTGTCAGATTCTCATCTACGCTCATAGGCCCTACCTCTTATCACCGCGCAGCAAAGGAAGCATGACCGCCTTTACTTTGCCTCTTTCGGCAGACCGACGATCTCCTCGAGGTTGAGGAGAACGATGAGTCTGCCCCTGATATTGCCGATACCGCTCAGGAATCGGCTGCTCTCGCGGGCATTCATCGCCTTCTTCGTATCAATGGGCGCATTCTCGAGACTGAGCACCTCGGTCACAGCGTCCACAAGCATGCCGACGTGGACATCTTCGACGGAGACCGTGACGATGCGCGTACGGTCGGTATACGGTGTCTCCGCAAGCCCAAGTCGCTGCTTGAGGTCAATGACGGGGAGCACCGAACCGCGCAGATTGATGACGCCCTTGATAAAATCCGCCGCAAACGGAACACGCGTGATGTCCGTCAGGTTGCGGATTTCCTGTACATTCAGAATGCTGACGCCGTATTCTTCATCGCGAAGATTGAATGCCACATACTGCGAGTTCTGCGGCGCATTTCCCTGATTCATATCATCTGCCATCTTCTTTGCCCTCCCCTTTTACTGCTGTATCATCGTCGCAACGTCAAGAATCAGTGCGACCCTGCCGTCGCCAAGCACGGTTGCCCCGCCAAAGAGCTTGAGTCCGGCGAAGAGATTGCCAAGTGTCTTGATAACGATTTCCTGCTGACCGATCAGATTGTCGACGACAATGCCTGCCTTCCCCTCGCCCGCATGGACAACAACAACGAAATGCTCGTCGGAGTCCTTCGTATGTGGAACCTGAAGAGCCTCCTCCATGCGGATGATCGGGATGATCTCCCCGCGCAGGACGATGACCTCCTTGTTCTGAACGGTCTGAATGTCACTCGGCTCGATGTTGATCGTACTGTCGATGGATGTGAGAGGAATGGCGTACATCTCTTCCTGCACGCGTACGAGCATCGCCTGAATGATCGCAAGTGTGAGCGGCAGCTTGATCTTGAACACAGAACCTTCGTCGATATGCGTCTCGACATCAACGTGCCCGGAGAGTGCCTCAATCTTGCTGCGCACAACGTCCATACCGACGCCGCGGCCGGAGATATCCGTGATCTGCTCTGCCGTCGAGAAGCCGGGCAGGAAGATCAGGCGAACGGCATCCGCATCGTCGAGGCTGTCCGCCTCACTCTGCGTGATCATGCCCTTCTCGACCGCCTTGCGGCGGATCTTGTCCGCATCAATACCCGCGCCGTCGTCCGTGATCATGATGACGACGTTGTTTCCCTCGTGGCGTGCAATGAGTCCGACCTCGCCGGTGCGCGGCTTCCCCTTCGCCTCGCGCTTGTCGGGGCTCTCGACACCGTGGTCGAGCGAGTTGCGCAGCAGATGCATGATCGGATCGCCGATCTCATCGATAACGGTACGGTCGAGCTCCGTCTCCTCGCCCTCAATCGTGAGGTTGATGTCCTTGCCGAGCTCCTTTGATACGTCGCGCACCATGCGCGGGAAGCGGTTGAACACGGCACTGACCGGAACCATGCGAACTTTCATGACGATGTTCTGCAGATCGCCCGTGACGCGATCCATCTGCTCAAGCGTCTCCATGAGATCACTCAAACGATGCGTCTGTCCAATCTGCTCGAGACGCACCTTGTTGATGACAAGCTCGCCCATGAGGTTCATGAGGGTATCCAGTTTTTCGATATCGACGCGAACGCTCTGACTCTGGTGCTGCTTTTTCGCCGGTGCAGCAGCTGCTGCCGGCTTTGCCGCCTCCTTCTTCGGTGCCGCCTTTGCCGCAGGCGCGGCTGCTGCGGGCGCAGCAGCCGGAGCAGAAGGTGCGTCTTTTCCAAGTTTGTCGGGGTCGACTTCAGTGACGGTAATGTCCTCGATCTCAGAGACCGTATCCACCGCATTCTTCATTGCTTCGGCATCGCCGCCCGTAGCAATGAGCACGTCAAAGCTGCGCTCAAACTTCTCCTGCTCAAGATCCTCGGCAGGGGGAATACTCTTGAGGACATCACCGACCTCATCCAGTGCGTGCATGACCATAACGGAGCGTGCCGCCTTGAGGACACAGGTCTCCATCAGTGTGACCTTGATATGGAAGAGGTTCATCCCGGCTTCTTTTGCCTTCTTCATGACATCGAGGTCGATGTCATCGAGGTCAAGAGCCGAGGCGGCAGCAGCAGCTTCACCGGCAGGTGCGGCTGCCGCAGGAGCTGCCGCTGCAGCACCATCTGCTGCAGGTGCGGGCGTTCCTTTGGAGATGGAGCTGAGCTTTGCGACGAGATCTGAGACATCGACGACATCCTCTGCCTCGCCGTTGCCGACGCTGTCCACCATCTGCTCAAGTGAATCGAGACATTTGAACAATGTGTCCATAATGTCCTCGTTCAGTTTGAGCTGGCTCTTACGGACGAGATCCAGGACATCCTCCATCTCATGCGTAAGCTCCGCGATCTTGGCAAAGCCCATCGTCGCCGACATACCCTTCAGGGTATGCGCGTTGCGGAAGATGTCGTTGACTGCATCGATCTCCTCCATGTTCTCCTCAAGACGCAGGAGTCCTTCGTTGAGTGACTGCAGATGCTCATGCGACTCATCCAGGAACATATCCATATACTGGTTATCCATTGATATTCCCCCTATTTCCTATCTTCTCACAGCCGCCTCGATTGCGTCGGCAATCTGCGGCAATGGGCATATCTCATCGGCCAGCCCTGCGTCGATGACGGATTTTGGCATTCCGTAGACGACGCAGGTTGCTTCATCCTGCGCAATGCAGTAGCCGCCATTTTCCTTGATTCTGTGCATCCCTTCGCGCCCATCACTGCCCATCCCCGTAAGGATTACGGCAATGACGTCCTTTCCCAGATGTGCCACGGAGTCGTACATCACATTGACTGCCGGTCGGTGATTGCCAACGGGCGGTTCATCGCTGAGTGCAATGCGCCGCACACCGGTCTCATGCAGCACCCGCAGGTGATAATTTCCCGGTGCAATATAGACGCATCCGGGCTCAAGCAGCTCGCCGTCCCGCGCCTCGCGTACGCTCACGCGCGCCACGCTGTGCAGACGACTTGCCAGAGCGTTTGTAAACCCCGCCGGCATATGCTGCACAACGACCACAGGACAGGGAAAGTGCTCGGAAAGCCCCGTGATGACCGTCTGCAATGCCTGCGGTCCGCCTGTCGATGAGCCGATGACGACAATCCTCGAACGGGGCGAGCCTCTGTTCGCGGATACCGTTTTTCGCTTCATTCCATCAGTCATTTTTCACGCGCTCCACCTGAGCCCGCTGCACTTGGAACAGATAGCGGATGATCTTATCCCTCATGCTGCGTGATATCTCCTGAAACTGCACGCCGATGTGATAGATCGGCGTATCATCCTCGCGCTCGATGCGCGTACACCGCATGACGCGGGTCATCACTTCAAGCGTGCCGATTCCTGGAATGTCATTAATCTCCAACGCCGCATCCGACTCCAGTCCTACAGATTTTGGCCACGCAAACGCGAGACCGCTTCCGCTGAGATCCACGACAGGGACGCGTTTGGGGGCATCGATCTTGCCCTCGCTGTCAACCAAACGCACCGTCGCCGTAAGGTTCACCTTGATGCGGAAAAGCCCACGCTTCTGAAAGCACTCCGCGACCTCCGGTATGGAGATGTGCAGCACAGGGATGCGTCCTTCGTGACGTCCGTGACTGCGGTGCACACTGAAAAACCGATAATGACAGCCATCCCCGCCTGCAAGCACATAGAGATTTTCTCCTACACGCGGGATCACGGGAACACGGCGCTCATCAAGGGGCATGGCAACAACGAGTTCGTCACCGACGATGTCCTCAACACGGCTTGTATAGCCGGAGGTCCCTTCCTCGCTGTTTTCAAAGAATATTTCCAGCCTCTGTCCGATAGCTAAAATACTCCTTGCTTGTACCAATTCGCCCGCCATGTGAAATATCCTCCTTGAGAATGCTCAAAACTTAAAAATTTGCTGTAAAAAACCTTTCCATCCGCGTTTCACATTCATTTCTCCACCCGTGAGCAACGACTGTGCCAGTGCGTCAATGCAGCGCGCAGCTGCCGCAGTCGGCTCCGCCTTCAGGAGCGGGGTCTGCTTTCGCACAGCTTTTGTGACCGCCGTATCCTCAAACACATAGCCGAGGCAGTCCACCGGCATATGAAGGAACTTCTCTGCAGCACGCTGAAGTTTTTGTGCCACCTCACGGCTCTCCTTGGCTTCATATACGCGGTTGATAATAAGCCGAAGGTTCTTCTGCGCTGCGTAAATGCTGTACGCCTTCATCACCGCATAGGCATCGGTGAGAGAGGTCGGCTCCGGCGTCGTCACGAGCAGCACCTCGTCGGCCGCAAGGATAAAGTCCATGACGTTGCGCCCAAGACCTGCGCCCGTATCCACGAGA
This sequence comes from Centipeda sp. (in: firmicutes), assembly GCF_057271695.1. Taxonomy (NCBI): domain Bacteria; kingdom Bacillati; phylum Bacillota; class Negativicutes; order Selenomonadales; family Selenomonadaceae; genus Centipeda; species Centipeda sp. (in: firmicutes). Next base: position 22,136 of record NZ_DBHIVL010000025.1, on the reverse strand, counting down.
ATCAGATCAGCGCGCGTGGCACAATCCGCAAGTTTTTGCTGCAGCAGAAGTTTTTCCGCATGATCGTACTCAAGTGCCTTTTCAATCCCTGAGCCACCTGAAATGTACTGAATATCATGCGAAGTGCGGACAATCACATCGTCCAACGTCACCTCCGGACGAAGGAGATCCAGCAGGTGTTTACGCGAAGCGGCACCGAGCAGAATGTCCACATTCGCCATGCCGAGGTCGGCATCAATGACGAGCACCCGGCGTCCCCTTTTTTGAAGTGCAATCGCAAGGTTGACAGCAAGGTTGGTTTTCCCGACCCCCCCTTTGCCGCTCGTAATTGCGACTACACGTACGTTCGCCCAAGCCTCCGCCTGTGCAGGCGTGACCGGCGAAGCAGCTGACGCGCTCTCAGAGCCGACCATCTGGCGCAGCCGCGTTGCCTGATCTGTCATATCATTTCCTCAATAGCAGCTCTGCCAGCCGATCTGCCGTCGCGGGGAGAATGTCATCCGGCACGCTCTGCCCGTTCGACAGAAACGAGAGCGGCAGTCCGTCTCCCGCGAGCAGATTCACCACCATCCCGATCGTGCGTGTCTCATCCGTCTTGGTAAAGATGATGCGATCCGGCTTGCACGCGGAAAAACGCGTCATAATCTCGGCAACATCCTCTTCCTTCGTCGTTGCACTGACAACGAGATGCTTCTCCATGCGCGGATGCGCTGCAAGCAGTTCCTTCAGCTCTTCCATCTGGAACTCATTGTACTGACTGCGCCCCGCTGTGTCGACAAGGATGAAATCTTTGCTGCGATGCCGTGCAATGGCTTTCTTGAGGTCTGCGGCAGAGTAGACCACTTCCACCGGCAACCCCAAAATCTCGGCATATTTTTTCAGCTGCTCCACCGCCGAAATGCGGTAGGTGTCTGCGGTAATCAGAGCCCCCTTGAGGTTTGCCTCCAAGACAAAATGGGCAGCGACCTTTGCCAGTGTCGTGGTCTTGCCGACCCCCGTTGTCCCAATAAAGGCAACGACACGCGAGCCGTGTGCCCCGAGCTTGAGTCCGTCGGTGAACTTCATCACCTGTCCGAGATAGCCGGACAGCACGCTTACGGCGCGGGGATCAAGGCTGTCGAGATTCACATCGGCAACAGATACCTTCGAGGAGAGATCCTCGCAGAGATCCTCGCGCACCTCCTGACGGCGCAGCGTGTCCTGTATGGTCACGACTTCCTTGGGTTGATTCGCCGCCATCATGGAGGCGAGCATCGTCTTCATCTGTGCAAGCTCATCCTCGAGCAGCCGAATCCGTTCTGCCGATGCGTCGGATTCTTCCTGTCCTCCCACATCTGACATGGCAGAAAAAGCGGGCTGCGCAGCAACAGGTTCTGCTGCGTATGGAGGTTCCGTCGGCACAGTCGGTGCTGCGGACGGCGGTACGGAAGGAGCGACGGGTGTCGGCTGCGATGTCGGATATTCCTGAACAGGATACTCTGCCATATCCTGCGGCAGATAGGCGGACGCATCACCGCCATAGGTGTCGTACGAGGGTTGAACGCTGCCGGCAGGCATCGTCATCGCCGCCTCGCGCACAGAATCGTTCATCCGATACTGATTGAGCACATTGGACGGCAGGATTGGCGCAGCCGGCGGCACGTAGACCGACGGCACATGCGGCACGCGCGCCTGCGTCTCATCGACAGCAGCGGTCACCTCAATCATCTCTGCGCCGCCAAGGACACCGCCCTCACGATATTTTTTTGTATGGAGGAGTACGGCATCGCTTCCGAGCTCATCCTTGATCTGTTCCATTGCTTCTTTCACGGAAGATGCACGCACCGTTCGGACTTGCACTTAGATTCTCACCACCCCAAGGATCTGGATTTCAACATTCTGCTCAATCTCCGCATGGGAGAGGACGATCAGCCCCGCAATTGAGCGTTCGACAAGATTGCGGAAATAGGGCCGCACGGTCGGACTGGTCAGTACAATCGGCTGATAGCCCTGATCGGTCAGTTTCTTCAGCTCCTCCTGCAACGCTACGAGAAGTTTCTGCATCGAGTCAGGGTCAAGGCTGACATAGGAGCCGTGCTCCGTACGCTGTACGCCGCCCGCAATTTTGTTTTCGAGTGCCGGATCGAGTGTAATGCACGGCAGGACACCGTTTTGTACATTCTGCTGGGTAATGTGGCGCGCCATCGCATGGCGCACATACTCCGTCAGGATGTCCGTGTCCTTCGTCGCCGCACCATAGTCGGCAAGCACCTCGAGGATCGTACTCATGTCGCGGATGGAGATGCGTTCATGCAGCAAGTTTGCAAGCACCTTCTGCACCTCGCCCACACTGAGAAGGTTCGGAACGACCTCGTCCACAAGCGCGCCATTGGTCTTTTGCAGATTGTCGAGGAGGTTCTGGGTCTCCTGACGCCCGAGAATTTCGGCAGCGTGCTGTTTGATGATCTCCGTGAGATGCGTCGCGAGCACGGATACGGCATCGACCACGGTGTAGCCGTTCAGCTCCGCCTGCTCGCGCTCGTTCTCCGAGATCCAGAGCGCCGGCAGTCCAAATGCGGGCTCCGTCGTCTCGATGCCCGGCACCTCCTCGAACACCGTCCCCGAGTTCATCGCGAGATAGTGGTCAAGCATCAGCTCGCCGCGCGCAATCTCAATGCCCTTGAGTTTGATGATGTATGCATTCGGCTTGATCTGGATGTTGTCGCGAATGCGGATCGTCGGCACAACGAGGCCGAGCTCAAGTGCACACTGCCGCCGAATCATGACGATGCGGTCGAGGAGATCGCCGCCCTGCCCTGTATCGACAAGGGGGATGAGGCTGTAGCCGATCTCGAGCTCCATCGGGTCGACCTGAAGGAGCGAGACGATATTTTCGGGCGTCGTCGCCTCCTTCTTCGCCTTTGCCTTCTGCTCGACCTGCTGCACCTCCTGCTCCACCGCCTGACCGCGCCTCAGATTCCATGCGATGACGCCGCAGATCACGGCGAGCACCGTGAAGGGAATCCCCGGCAGCCCCGGCATAATGGCAAGAAAGAGCAGCACGCCTGTGAGAATCATGAAAATACGCGCATTGTGGAAGAGCTGCTTGACGAGATCGCCGCCGAGGTTGCCCTCCGCCGCCGAGCGCGTGACGATGATACCGGTCGCCGTCGAGATGAGGAGCGCCGGAATCTGCGCGACAAGTCCCTCACCGACCGTCAGCAAGGTATAGGTCTGAAGTGCCTGCGCCGCACTCATATCGCGCTGCAGCATACCGATGACAAAGCCACCGCCAATATTGATGAGCATGATGACGATTGCGGCAATTGCGTCCCCCTTGACAAACTTTGAAGCACCATCCATTGCCCCGAAGAAGTCGGATTCGCGCTGTACCTTCTCGCGACGTCGCTTTGCCTCCGCGTCTGTGATTGCGCCCTGGTTCAAATCGGCATCGATTGCCATCTGCTTACCGGGCATCGCGTCGAGGGTAAAGCGTGCCGAAACCTCCGCCACGCGTTCCGAACCCTTCGTGATGACGATAAAGTTGACAATGACGAGGATGACGAACACAATGAAGCCGACCACAGCATTGCCGCCGACAACAAAGTTGCCGAATGCAGTAATGACCTCACCGGCATCGCCGTTGAGGAGGATGAGACGCGTCGAGGAGATATTCAGAGCCAAGCGAAAGAGCGTTGTAATGAGGAGAAGCGATGGAAAAACAGACAAATCAAGAGCTTCTACGTTATAGATCGCCGACATCACAACAAGCAGCGCAATCGTAATATTCAGACAGATAAGAATGTCAAGCAGGATCGTCGGCAGCGGAATAATCATCATGATGACGATTGTCACGATAGCAACGGCGATCAGAACATCACTGTATCGTTGTATGAGATTAGCGGATGCAAGGGGATTTACACTGCCGGTCTGCGGTGCTGCCATGCTCTCATCACTCCCTCGTTCCCTTCGGGGGGACGAACGGATTCTTCGTTCCCCTCAATATTATACCAAATATTGCAAGTACGTCAAACACTAATCAAGACTTTTGTCACGGAATAGCCAGTTTTCTGCACAAATCTGCCAAAATACAGGATAAAATCGATGCTGTCTGCTCTCATGCTCCGCGTCGTGCATGTTTGAGTCGATAGACATAGGCGAGCACCTCTGCAACCGCCTGATAGAGCTCCTGCGGCACAGAGTCACCCACCTGGACGACAGCGAACAGCGTGCGTGCAAGCGGCTTGTTCTCAATGATCGGCACACGCGCCTCACGCCCGATCTCCTTGATGCGCTGTGCGACAAGATCCTGCCCCTTTGCAATGACCGTCGGTGCCGTCATGCCCTGTTCGTAGGAAAGTGCCACAGCATAGTGGGTCGGGTTCGTAATGATGACGTCCGCCTTGGGGACTTCCTTCATCATACGCGCCATTGCCATCTGCCGCTGTTTCTGGCGGATCTTTCCCTTGATCTGCGGATCGCCCTCCGTCTGCTTCATCTCGTCCTTGACTTCCTGTTTCGACATCTTGAGATCCTGCGTCGTTTGCCATTTCTGATAGCCATAGTCCAGAAACGACATAATCATGATGACGCCGATGACAACGAACGCCATCCGGAAGATAATCTCCGCAACGAGCGCGAGACTCGTCGTCAGGTCAAAGAACATGAACTGCGGCATCGCAAGGATCTGTTCATGGATGAAGCGGTAGAGGAAGAACCCAATCACAAGGATCTTGAAAAAGGATTTTGCCAGCTCTACAAGCGAACGCTTCGAGAAGATACGTCCGAATCCGTTGATCGGATTCAGCTTGTCCAGTTTGAACTCGATGGACTCCGTATTGAAGTTGAGTCCCACTTGGAAAAAGTTGACCGCAAGCCCGATCAACATGATGAAGATCATGATGGGAAACGCAGTCTTGGCAAGAATGATGACAATACCGATGAAGATGCGGAGGATATTCTCCGTATCCACCGTCTGATTCAGATTGCTGAACACATAGGTTGTATAGGTCGCAATCGTGAAATAGATGGAGTCCCACAGCAGTTTCAGACCGAAGAAGCCGATGAGCAGCACAAACGCGCTGTTGATTTCCTGACTGCGGGCAACCTGCCCCTTCTTGCGTGCGTCGGCACGCTTCTTCGCCGTCGGCTCCTCTGTCTTTTCACCTGCGAACCGCTGAAGGTCAAAGGCGAAGCCGCTTCTATTGGAGAGCGCGTAACGCGAGTGATATATTTCCATACATTTCATGAAACAGCACATCCAAAAACAGGACATAAAACGGAATCACCATCGACAGCACGGTAATGCCAATCATCAGCTGCATTGGTATGCCGACAACGAAAATATTCATCTGCGGCATCGTACGCGCAAGGATGCCCAACCCAACGTTCGTGAGCAGAAGGGCAAAGGTAATTGGCATCGCAATCTTCATCCCCGTGAGAAAGATCCCGTTTGTAAAGTTTGCAATGAGAAGAGCCATCGAGATATTCGGCTCCAATCCTGCAATCGGTACGGTACGGAAGCTCTCCACGAGTGCGGCAAGAATCATATGATGCCCATTGGTAACGAGCAGAATAATGATCGCCAAATTATAAAGAAAACTTCCGATAAGCGGTATCTGCTGACCGGAAGTCGGGTCGACAACATTGACAATGGCAAAGCCCACCTGCATATCCATGACCTTACCCGCCATTGTAATCGCCGCAAAGGAGATATACCCGACAAAGCCGATCAGCCAGCCGATAAAGAGCTCACCGATTGCGGCGGCGGCAAACATGATAATGCTCTCAGGTGCGGCAGGGCTTCCAAGTCCGTCGATAACGGGAAAGAGAAGTACGGCCATGGCAAGTGCAAACCCCACGCGAAAATACGGCGGGATATTCATACTTCCAAAGAACGGGGACACGAGAAAGATACCGCTGATGCGTGTCAGTGAGAGCAAAAATGCCGCAATATGCCCTTGCAGCAGTTCATACAGATCCATGTGCTGCCGCCCCCTCTCAGCGCAGATACAGCGGCAGATTGATAAACACGTTTGATACGTACTCAACCATGATGCGCAGCATCCAAGGGCCAAAGATCAGAATAGCGACAAAGACCGCAATGATCTTCGGGATGAACGCGAGCGTCTGCTCCTGAATCGAGGTGGTCGCCTGAAAAACTGCGACCAAAAGACCCACGATCAGCCCAAGCCCCAGCATGGGAGCAGAGACCAGGAGAACGATCATGAGAGCCTCCTGCGCAAGCTGGATGACCAAATCTCCGGACATCGCCCTGCCTCCCCACTAACGGAAACTCATGATGAGCGACTGGATCAGGAGATGCCAGCCATCCACCATAACAAACAAGAGGATCTTGAACGGCAGGGAGATCATAACCGGCGGCAGCATCATCATACCCATCGACATGAGCGTACTCGCAACGATCATATCGATGACGATGAACGGAATATAGATCATAAACCCGATCTGAAACGCTGTTTTGAGCTCGCTGATGATAAACGCCGGTATCAGCGTGAACGTTGACACATCCTCCGGTCCCTCCGGGCGCGGTGCATCCGATAGGTTGACAAAGAGTGCGAGATCGGATTCCCGCGTCTGGCGGAACATGAACTCACGCATGGGGTCAACAATATTCTCAAGAGCCTGTTCCTGTGAGATCTGTCCCGCAAGATAGGGCTGTATTCCGTTCTCGTTCGCCTGCCCCCAATAGGGTGCCATGATGTAGAACGACAGAAAGAGCGACAGCGCAATGACCACCTGATTCGGCGGTACATTCTGTGTTGAGAGTGCGTTGCGCAGGAATCCGATGACCACAACAATGCGGACAAAGGATGTCGTCATCACAAGAATCGCAGGCGCAAGAGAGACCACCGTAAGTACCGCCAAGAGCTGCATGGTTGTCGCAACTTCCTGCGGATTCTCCGATGTCCCAACATTGAGACTGACCGTCGGGATCAGCGGAGCCGCCCCCGCATGTCCCATTCCCAGCAGCAGGAGGAGCGCCGCACTCCCCAAAACAAGTATTTTGCGCTCCAATCCCGTCCCCCCATTTCTCCCCGTCGCCTTACTTTCGGAAAAGCGGCGGTATCTTTTGAACGAAATTCGACAGTGAGCCGAACTGCTCCTGAAAGACGCCGCCTTCCAACGGCGCCGAAGCACGAATTTCCTCCACAGTTTCCGGATCATCAATCTCCGTAATCAGGTGGATATTCGCGTCCGTCACACCGAGCACAAACACACGCCCAAAGAGCTCCACCACACAGACCGAACGGTTCGGTCCGAGCGGCAGCTGCAGATAGACCTGCCCTCCGCGTGCCGCAAGACGCTGCATGGATTGTTTGCCAAAGGTGCGCGCAACAACATACGCAAGCACAACGACAAATGCAAAGACAGCAAAAAGGCTGACCACATAGGCGACCGTCGACCACCATGACACGGCCGACGGGCGCGGGTCAGCCTCTTCATATCCGGCTAAGTATCCGCCGCCCGTCTCACCTGCGGCAGACACATCTCCTAGGTACACGAAAAACAGGAGACATCCCAGCCACAGGGACAGTAAAAATATTCGTCCGTTCATCAGCCGACGGCTTTGCGAATGGCCTCCAGCACGCGATCCGCCTGGAACGGCTTCACAATGAAGTCACGCGCACCTGCCTGAATCGCCTCGATAACCATCGCCTGCTGTCCCATCGCACTGCACATAACAACCTTCGCTGCGGGGTCGACCTTCTTGATCTCCTTCACAGCGGTGATGCCGTCCATCTCCGGCATCGTAATATCCATCGTCACGAGATCGGGCTTGAGCTCCTGATACTTCTCCAGAGCCTTCATGCCGTTCTCCGCCTCGCCAACGATTTCATAACCGTTCTTCGACAGGATGTCCTTCACCATCATTCGCATAAATGCTGCATCATCGACGACCAGAACGCGAGTTGCCATTTTCTCATCTCTCCTTAATCCGTCAGAACCTCCCTATTTCAAAGGGCATCCAATACGCACATAGGTATGTGCTTTTTCGTTACTCATTATAACGAAATACGCCCTCTGTGACAAGGATTTTCTACACTACTCCCAAAAGTTCCATATTCCTTCCATTACTGGAGACGCGCTGCGCGTTCCAGAGGGCTGACGATCTCCGTGATACGGACACCGAAATTCTCGTCGATGACGACAACTTCGCCCTTCGCCAGATACTTACCGTTGACCATGATGTCAACCGGCTCGCCGGCAAGTTTATCCAGTTCTACGATGGACCCCTTCGTCAGGTCGAGAATATCCTTGATCGACTTCTTCGTGCGGCCAAGTTCGACGTTGACTTGCAGGGGGACATCGAGAATAAGACCGATATTGGCATCGTTGACCTGTACCGGCGTAGAACTCAGCGGCGTGAACTGTGCCGACTGTACCGGTACATTGGACGCGACATGTGGCTGCATAGGAGGTGCTCCATATCCATAGTTTGCAGGTGCAGCAGCTGCAGCCGGAGGTGCAGCCGGTGCCGGCGCAGATGCGGCGGCGGGAGGCGGCGGCGCAGCAGCAGCCGCCACAACAGCTTCTTCCTCGTTGTCGACATCCGCCGACTGATTCATCAGGGCGTCGACCATATCCTTTGCAACATCAACCGGCAGGAGCTGCATGATCTCACTGTCGATGAGACCGTCCACCTCCATGCGGAACGAGGCCTGAATAATGGGATCCACCTTGTCAAGGAGTTTGGAGACGACCTCCTCCGTCCCGAGGTCAATCAACGTAACAACCGGCGGTGTAATATCCACTTTCTTACTAAACATTGAAGAAAGTGAGGTAGCAACACTGCCCATCATCTGGTTCATGCACTCACTGACCGCGCTCATGTGCAGTTCGCTCAGTTCCTGATCGGGATTCGTCCCGTCATTGCCCATCATCAGATCAGCAATGATCGCCGCATCCTTCGCCTGGATGCAGAGGACATTGTTGCCTTCAATTCCTATGCTGTAGCCAACCTCGACCACGAGGAAGGGCAGTGGGTACTTTTCCTTGAGTGTACGCAGGTTGGACACCGAGACTGTCGGCGTCGTAATCGACACCTTGCGTCCAAGGAGGACGGAGAGTGTCGTCGCCGCGCCACCCATCGAGATATTTCCGATTTCCCCGAGTGCATCGCGCTCCAGATCGGAAATACCGGCATCATCACCGGCAGAAGACGAGTCGGCTGCGGCTTCCTCGGCAGGCGGATCGCTCACCGCTCCACCGCTCAGGAGGGCGTCAATCTCCTCCTGCGAGATCATTTCATCACTCATTCGCGTCGTCATCTCCTTCTATAATGCCGGATATCTGCACAGCCATACGTTTCCCGGACGTACCCGGGCGGGCGCGGAACTTCGCATTGGAACCGACGTAACAGATGAGTTCATCCTTCGTCAGCGTATCGAGCTGAAGCACATCATTGAACCCAAGCGTCAGGAACTCATTGATCGTAATATTGACCGAGCCGAGCTCCACAGAGAACGCGACTCTGGTACGCTCGATCTTGCGCTGAAGCTCCGCCACTTGCTCGGGCGAACTCTCCTTATCTACGGAGGATGCCACCCAGAACGAGGTGGTCAGCTTCGACATAACCGGCTCAAGCACCAGGTACGGGATACAGATGTTCATCATGCCGTCCACATCCCCAAGCTTGACATGGATTGTAACAAGCACGACCATGTCGCTGGGCGGAACGATCTGTGCAAACTGCGGATTCGTTTCCATCGACTCGAAGTTCGGACGGAACTCCACCACATTGCTCCACGCTTCCCTGAAATAATTGGTCACCGTATCAATGAAACGGCGCATAACCGCCGTCTCAATATCCGTCAGTGCACGCGACTTGATGCCGGATCTCCCTTCTCCGCCAAAGACGCGGTCAATGTAGGCAAACGCCAGATCCGTGCCAACCTCGATGATAATATTCCCCTTCAGCGGCGGCAACGCGAGTATGCCGATCACCGACGGATTTGCCATGGACTGGACAAATTCCTGATAGGTCAGCTGCTCCACCGACATGACCTCGATCTCGACCATCGTACGCAGACTCGCCGAGAGATAGGTGTTTAACAGACGCGAAAAGCTCTCATGCAGCATGAAGAGCGTGCGTATCTGATCCTTGGAGAATCGATCCGGCCGCTTGAAGTCATAGACCTTGACCTTGCGTTCCTCTTCTTCCGCCTTGACTTCCTCGGCGGAAACCGAGCCATCCGAAAGAGCCGAAAGCAGCTTATCTATTTCGGATTGAGACAGTACGTCCTCAGCCAAGACTCTTCCCCCTTCCCACTATGCAGTGATTCATCTTACTTACTGCAGCAGGAAGCTCGTGATGTAAACATCATAAACAGAGCCCTGACCCAGGCGCTCGTTGAGCGCATCCTTCAGCTGCTTCTTGAGTGCATCCTGCTTGGACGCATCGAACTCCTCGAGCGGCGCAGCACGCAGGAACTGCATCGTCGTGTCGAGGATCTTCGTCTCTGCGACGGATGCGACCTTGCCGTCCACAACATTGTCCTTCTTGCCCGGGTTCAGTTCGAGGACAATGCCAGCCTTCAGGAATTTCCCTGCACGCCCGCCACCGACATTGACGAGGATGCCTTCCTTCGGGTCACCGAGCTTGTAGAACACGCCGGGGTCGTGATGCGTGCCGCCGCCCCCGCCATCTTCTGCATGAGACGGGGATTCCGCCTGCGAGAAAATGTAGTACGAGATGCCGCCGGCTGCCGCCACTGCCACAAGTACCGCCACAACGACCACGACAATCATCATGAGCATGGGCGATTTCTGTTTTGGCTGCTCCGCCGCCTGTTCTTCCTTTTCCTCCGCCATGAGTTTATTCCCTCCCTAAAAATGACCACGAAGCCGCAGCGACTTCACACACAGGCACTCCCTTGCCATGTAGAGGAACACCGTCCCTCCATTATACCAAAGGAATGGGATTTCGCCAACTAATTTTGATGAAGCGCACGGCGATACTTGATCGTGCGCCGCACAATTTCCTCCATCGACTCCTCGACGATCAGCTTTTTCCCATTGGTCAGCGTGATTACGGTATCCGGCGTCTCCTCGATACTCTCGATGATCTCGGCATTGAGGACGAACTCCCCCTTTTTGTTCGTCTTGGAGTTGAACTTCGTCAGCATAATCATGACAGGCTCTCCCTCCGTTCCCTTTCCGTTTTTTTGCGTACAGCAAAATTTACAGACATATGACTACCTGATATACTTTCGCCGTCATCATCACTTTTCCTTTTTTTTAGAGCTATTTTTTCATCATATCCTAAATTTTTCATAAAAAATTAACCGAGCTGCGCCAAAAAATCAAGAGAACGCAGCGGTTGTCCAACGAGTTCCTGCACATGGGCGAGCACGATGGACTCTGCTGCCATCAGCGTTCCGCCGCGCAGCTGCAAAGGCGCGGGGTTCGTCCAATCGAGCTGTTCGAGCGCGACGAGGAGCAGCCGCAGTTCCTCCGAAAAATCTGTGACATCTGCCGTGCAGCAGTCCGCACAGAGAGCTCCTCCCTCGCGTGCGTGAAAAAAGGCATCGCCCGCAATCGTCACGCCGCAGTGAAGACAGCTCGCGTAACTCTGTCCGAGCCCCGCCGCCGCGAGTGTCTGAAGCACGGCAGCGAGTGCTGTCACGCGCGGATTACGTGTCTCGAACGCCGTGAGGATCGCCGCAATCTTGTCAAAGAACGCCGCATCCGCCACCCCCTCGGGCAGCAGTGCACGAACGACCTCCGCCACGAACGTTGCATAGGCGAGTGCCGTGAGGTCGAGCGAGAGTTTTGCATGGTGGGCACGCACGCTCGCACTCTTGACCGTTTCAAGCCGGCCGCCCTCAGCGAATTGGAGATCGGCATGAACGAACATCTGCATCGCTCCCGCGAGGGGACTGCGCGGCCGACGGCATCCGAATGCGGCGGCGCGCAGGAGCCCGCGCTCGCGCGTGAAGATCGTCACCACCTTGTCCGCCTCACCCCAGCTGCGCGTGCCGAGCACAATGCCCTCCGCTCCGTAGAGTGCCATCTACGACGCTGCCCCCTGTGCATTGTCGGGAGAAGTATCTGCTGACTTGTCTTTCGCTGTCTTCTTTTTCACCTCGTCGAGCGGCATCACCGCACCCGCCGTCAGCATATACTGCAGAGCCTCCTCCTTCGGGATGTCGATTGTCACAGCATCCTCCTCCCGAACGAGCAGCGTCGTCCCCGAAGTCATATTGAGACTCCACGGGACAAAAACGCAGACGTAGCCGCCGCCCATCGCCGCCTGAAAGCGCGGCGGCAGATCCGCCATCACGAAACCGAGCGCACGCCCGCCCTGATAGGGTACATGGACGACGCGCTTGAAGTTGCTGCTCGAGTCGAGCACTGCCTCTGAGAGGCGCTTGACACTCGTGTAGATGAACTTCACGAACGGGATCGTCCCGATCAGCGTCTCACCGAGCGAGATAATCTTTGCGAGTGCCCAGTTTGTCGACGCCCAGCCGACAACGTAGATCACGAAGACGAGCGTGATGATGCCCATGCCGGGGAAATAAAAGGGCAGATACTGTCCAAGTACTCCTTCGGTAAACCGCAGCGTCCACTCGATGACGAGCAGGGTGATGATGACGGGCACGAGAACGAGCAGCCCGTTGACAAAGCGGCGTGACATGCGATTCATCTCCCGCTGGTACATCCGATCAAACGTCGGCGTCATGACCGCCGTTTCTTCAATCGGTTTCATAAAACCCAAACTCCCGCAGGGCAGTTGCCCGATTGCGCCAATCCTTGCGCGTCTTGACCCAGAGGTCGAGGTAGACCTTTGCCCCGAGCAGTGTCTCCACATCGGAACGCGCCTGTGCACCGATTGTCCGCAGGAGTGCCCCCTTTGCGCCGATGACAATGCCCTTCTGCGACTCGCGTTCGACATAGATCACGGCGCGGATATAGACATCGCCCTTTTGCCGCGTCGTCATCTCCTCAATATCGACCGCGACCGCATGCGGGATCTCGTCACGCGTCAGCGCGAGCACCTTCTCGCGCACGAGTTCCGCGACGATCAGACGCTCCGGCTGATCCGTCACCATGTCAGCAGGGTAGTACTGCGGCCCCTCTGACAGGTGCTTCTTGATCTCCGCAAGGAGCCCCTCCAGATTCTCCCCCTCGCGTGCCGAGATGGGCACAATGCCCGCAAAATCATACACCTTCGCGTAGCTTTCGATGATGGGCAGGCTCTGCTGCCGCGGGATGCAGTCCACCTTGTTCACCGCGAGCAGGACGGGCACGCGGACATTTGCGAGCTGTTTCAGGATATACTGCTCCCCCGCCCCCATCTTCTCCGTCACATCCACGACAAAAATGACGACATCGACACCGTGAAGTGCCCCCTCTGTCGCCTTTGCCATATAGTCACCGAGCTTGTGCTTCGGCTTGTGTACCCCCGGCGTGTCGAGGAAGATGATCTGCGCGTCCTCCTCCGTCAGGATGCAGAGGATGCGGCTGCGCGTCGTCTGCGGCTTGTCGCTCATAATGGCGATCTTCTGCCCGATCAGCGCGTTAATCAAGGTGGATTTGCCGACATTCGGCCGCCCGATTACCGCGGCAAATCCGGATTTATGTGCATTCATCGTGTGATCCCCAGCTCCTCCATCACGGCGCGCTGCTCCTCCTCCATCTCCTGCCGCTCCTGCTCCTCCATGTGGTCGTAGCCGAGGAGGTGCAGCATCCCGTGCACCGTGAGAAAGGAGAGCTCGCGCAGCTCCGAATGCCCGTACTCTTCCGCCTGTGCACGCATCCGCTCCAGCGAAATGACGAGATCGCCGAGCACTTCATGCGCCTCTCCCCCGACGATCTCGGGTTCCTCACTCTCCGTGAGCGCAAAGGAAAGCACGTCCGTCGGACGGTCGACAGCGCGATAGGTACGGTTTAGTTCATGGATATGCGCATCGTCCGTCAGCGTCACGCTCACCTCGGCATCCTCCGCACCGTAGAGCCGTCCAACCGTCAAAATCGCATGGCGCACCGCCGCCGTCTGCTCCTCGGATACCGCCAGTTCCTTCGGTTCCATCCGAATCTCAATCTCCATGTGTGCGCCCCCGCTTCTTTTCCCACGCACCGTACGCCTCGACAATACGCGTCACGACCTCATGACGGATGATGTCGACCGGTTCGAGGCGCACAATGCCGATCCCCTTCACTCCACGCAGGATCTGGCACGCCTGCTTGAGCCCCGACACCGTTCCGCGCGGCAGATCGACCTGTTCCAGATCGCCCGTCACGACCATGCGCGAGCCAAAGCCGAGGCGCGTGAGGAACATCTTCATCTGCGCCCCTGTCGTGTTCTGCGCCTCATCGAGGATGATGAACGCATCCTCGAGCGTTCGCCCGCGAATGTACGCGAGCGGCGCGACCTCGATGAGCTGGCGGCTCATCATCTTCTGATAGGCCTCCGCGCCGAGGATGTCTTGCAGGGCATCGTAGAGCGGACGCAGATACGGGTTGATCTTTTCCGTGAGGTCGCCCGGGAGAAAACCCAGATGCTCGCCCGCCTCGACAGCGGGGCGCGTGAGAATGATACGGCCGACCTCGCGGTTGCGGAGTGCCGCGACCGCCATCACGACCGCAAGGTACGTCTTGCCCGTACCTGCAGGGCCGACGCCGAGCGTCACGGCATTGCGGCGGATCTTCGCGAGGTAGTCGCGCTGCCCGAGCGTCTTCGCGCGCACTTCCTTGCCCTTTGCCGTCACGAGCAGCACCTCGGCAAAGAGCGCGTGCAGCTCCTCCGCCTGCCCCGCGCGCACGAGCTGTGCACCATAGGTTACCTCATGCGTGGTCAGCTTCGCGCCCTGCCGCTGATAAAAGAGCAGTTCCCGCACGAGCGTCCGCACATCGGCGACATCCGCCTCCGCACCTGTCACAGAAAGCGCATTTCCACGGCTCACCATGCGGCAGGCAAAGACCTCCTGCATACATTGGAGCAGCGTATCGCGCTCCCCAAGGATCGCTGCCGCCTCGTGCATATCCCGAAACGCAATCGTATCCGTCGTCTCCTGCAAGGACAAACCTCCTATTGTTTCAGTCTCATCGTATCATTACGGTTTCATCAGCCGCGCCCCAATGCACGCAGCACATTCGGCGTCAGGATTGCCCCAATGACAAGCAGGACACCGACAATCTGCATCGCAACAAAATGTGTGTCAAAGATCAGCCACGCAAAGAGGACACTCGCCACAGGCTCGATCGTCGCCGTAATCGCCGTCTCCTCGGGACTGAGCCGGCGCAGCCCCAGATTGAACGCAAAAAAAGCGACAATCGTTCCAAGCCCGATAATGACGAGGAGATCAAGCCACGTCTGCGCCGTGAAAAAGCTACCCACATCCACAATCACCTGCGTCATGGGCAGGAGAGCAATGCCGCCGATCAGCATGCAGACAGCAAGCAGAAAGAAACGGTCAAAGAGACGCAGGAGATGAACGGGGTAAATCATGGCAAAGGTAAAGGTCGCCCCCGAGATAAGACTCCACACAATGCACGCCATCGGCACGGAGAGCCGCCCGACGTCCCCGCCCGTTACGAGCAGAAACACCCCCGCGACCGCGACGACAACCGTCCCCGTCTCCGCTGCCGACGGCAGCCGCCGCCATCGCACAGCAAGATAGAGGATCATCATCGCAGGGCTCGTATAGCCGATGACCGTGGTCGCCGCTGCATCCCCCTCCGCAATCCCCATAAAATAGGAAAACTGGACAATCATGATGCCGAGAATGCCATGAATCGACAGCTGCGCCAAGAGGCGAGGATTTCGCCGCAGAGAGCGCACACCGCGCCGAAGCCCCCCGCTCCACCACGCGAGCAGGAAAAAGAGTGCGCTCGAAAGGAAGAGGCGCACCTGCGTCAGCTCGATGGGTATGTGCACGGACTGTGTGTAGAAATGCTGCGCCGCCGTCCCGCTCGCCGCCCACATCGTCCCTGCGAGGAGCACAAGCAGGACGGCGGAGAAATGCGACATTTACGCCTCTCCCTGCTCCCGCTTCACGACCTCCACGATCGCGCCGCAGACCTCCTCGAGCTGCGCCTGATCGCTGCCCTCCGCCATCACGCGGATGAGCGGCTCCGTGCCCGAGGGGCGCACGAGCACACGCCCGTCGCCGCCGAGCACGCGCTCGCCCTCTGCAATGGCAGCACGGATCGCCTCATTTTCCTCCCAGCCATGCTTGGTCTTGACGCGCACATTGACCAGCAGCTGCGGATAGGTCGTCATCATCGCGTTCAGCTCCGATGCCTTCTTCCCACTCCGACGCAGTGCGGCAAGCACCTGCAGTGCCGTGATGAGCCCGTCGCCCGTCGTCGCGTGCTCGGCAAAGATGATGTGCCCCGACTGCTCGCCGCCGATCGTATAGCCATTGGCACGCATGGACTCGAGCACATAGCGGTCGCCGACCGCCGTCACCTCGACGCGCCCGCCGAGCTCTGCGATCGCCTTGTGGAATCCGATGTTCGCCATCACCGTTGTCACAACGGTTTTGTGTGGCAACCGCCCCGCATGGATCATCTCTGAGGCACACGCGACGAGGATGTGGTCGCCGTCGATCAGCTCGCCTTTTTCATCGAGGCAGAGGCAGCGATCGGCATCTCCGTCATGCGCGATACCGATATCCGCACCGCGCTCGAGCACCGTGCGGCGCAGCGAGTCCAGATGCGTCGAGCCGCAACCGTCGTTGATATTCACACCATTCGGCAGTGCGTGGATCACCTTGACCTCCGCACCGAGACGGCGGAGCACCTTCGGCATCGCCTCATAGGCGGCGCCGTTCGCGCAGTCGAGCACGATCTTCATCCCGTCGAACCGTTCCTGACAGGTGCTGACCACATAGTCGATGTACTGGTTCAGGAGATCGTCGCGGTACTCCACGACACCAATCGCCTTGCCCGTTGGACGCGCGGCATCGTCATTCGTCTGCAGACGGCGCACGAGCGTCTCAAGCTCATCCTCCACCGCGTCCGGCAGCTTGTAGCCGTCCCCGCCAAAAAACTTGATCCCGTTATCCGGAAACGGATTGTGCGAGGCGGAGATCACAATACCCGCCTGCATGCGATGCTCGCGCGCAAGATACGCGACCGCAGGGGTCGGAACAACGCCCGCGAGGAGTGCAATGCCGCCCGCCGAGCAAATCCCCGTCGTCAGAGCCGCCGCGAACATCTCGCCCGAGATGCGCGTGTCGCGACCGATCAGAATGCGCGGGCGCACCTCCGAATGTGCACCGAAATAGAGCGTCGCCGCACGTCCGAGATGATATGCCAGCTCCGGTGTCAGCTCCGTATTTGCCTCGCCGCGTACGCCATCCGTCCCAAAAAGTCTCATCATAAACAGCCCCCTGCTTATTGTATTGTATTATCCCTATAATCTACTGTATCTTATCCAAAAATGCAAGTGCCGCTTTCAGCCCGTCGAGAGCCGCACTCATAATGCCGCCCGCATAGCCCGCGCCCTCGCCGATCGGATACAGCCCGGCTGCCGAGACTGCTTCCATCGTCATAGCGTCGCGTACGATGCGGCACGGTGCAGACGAGCGTGACTCCACGCCCGTCATCGGCACATCTGCCGCACCAAAGCCGGACACGCGCCCCTCCCAGAACTGAAGCGCACGCGCGAGCGACTCCGTACACATCTCCGGCAGAACCGTGCGCAGATCGGCAGCGCGTACACCGGGTGCATACGTCGGCGTGACGGCAAAGTCCCGCGTCCCCGTTTTCCCCGTAAGAAAATCTCCGACGGACTGCACAGGTGCACGATAGTCGCCGCCGCCCACACGAAACGCACGCTCCTCCATCGCCCGCTGAAATGCAATGCCGCCGAACACCGATCCGCCCCAGTCTGCAGGGCTCACCTGCACGAGCAGGGCACTGTTCGCCACACCCGAGTTTCGCCGATAGTTGCTCATTCCGTTTGTCACAAGCCGCTCCGCCTCCGATGCCGCCGCGACCACCATGCCGCCGGGGCACATACAGAACGAGTAGACACCGCGCCCGCCCGCCTCGTCGCGGTACGTCATCGCATAGTCCGCGACGGGCAGATGCGGACTGCCCGCCGCCGCGCCGTACCGCATAGCGTCGATAAACTCCTGTGTATGCTCGATGCGCACACCGACTGCAAATGCCTTTGCCTCCATATGGACACCCACGGCATCCAGCATCGCATAGGTATCACGTGCCGAGTGCCCAATGCCGAGGAATACGGCGAAGGCGGGAATACGCTCCGCATCGTTCACCACGACCGCAGCAATGCGTCCAGCGTGCAGCTCTACGCCCGTCACCGGCGCACCGAAACGCACCTCGCCACCCATGCGGATAATGGCACGGCGCAAATTTTTCACCACATCCCGCAGAATATCCGTCCCAATGTGAGGCTTCTGCAAAGAACGAATTTCCTCGGGCGCACCCGCCGCAATGAACGCCTCGATGATCTCGTGCATGCGCGTATCGTTCGAGCGCGCCGTCAGTTTCCCATCCGAAAACGTCCCTGCACCGCCCTCGCCGAACTGCACATTCGAGGCAGGATCAAGGACGCCCGTCTGCCAAAAGTGCGCGACATCCTCCGTGCGCCGATCCACATCCTGCCCGCGCTCCAAGACAAGCGGTGCAAGCCCCGCACGTGCGAGTACCCACGCGGCGAAGATGCCCGCAGGACCGAAACCGACCACCACGGGACGGTGCGTGCACAGTGCCCCCACAGTGGGGATCTCCATCGGCACAAATGACGGCGCGACGGCAACATCCTTGTCCCGGCGAAATTGTGCCAGCACAGCACGCTCCTTTTCGAGCACGACATCCAGCACGTAGACCCAAACGATCGGTGCACCGTTCCTGCGCCGCGCATCCAGTGCCTTATGAACAACAAACACCCCGTGCACAGCACAGGGTGATGTCTTGAGACGCGCCGCCGCAAGTTCTGCAAGCGGACGCGCCGTATCATAGGGAACGCGCAGATTTTTCACACGAATCATGGCAGTGCTCCCACCTTGATCTCCACCGTCACATTGGGATCCGTCACCGTCACCCCCTTGGGCAGTTGGAGACGCACCTCCCGCTTCTCCGTCGCCCGCACATCCGCAAGCGAGAACTCCTCCGTCCCGATCATGCTGATCTTACTGATCACATCTTCCGCCCCCGCGATCTCAATGCGTGCCGGTGTCACCGTCACGCCTTCAAGCTTCAAGTTCGGCGCGAGATCGCTGCGCGGATGCGGCTGCACCGCGACCACCTTGCGCGTGAGACCGCGTGCCAGCTTCACCGTCACCGCGGTCGAGGAGGGTACAAGTGTGACCCCCACCACCTCACGCCCATCCGTGTTCAGCGCGATGAACGACGTCTGTGCGATATCGTCGCTCGACTGTCCGCTCAGATTGATGCGCCCCACAACGTGCACGACCTGATCCACCAGGCTGCGCGGCCCCTGTACCTTCACCGCTTCGTCCGCCTGTATCACCTTGTCCACCGTGTATCCCGACGCAGGTGCACCGCCGATCGTCAGTGATGCCTTCAGCGTCTTTTCAATCATGCGGTCAAGGTTGATCGTCATTTTATCGGGAGAAATACTCACAAGCTCAAACCCATACGGAACCGATGCCTCCACCGTATAGGCACGTTCGCCCTCCGCGAAGTCTGCAAGGTTCACACGCGCATGAAAATCCGAGGCATCCGCCGAAACAAAGAGGGAGCGCGGTCCGCGTACACGGATCGTCACCTTATCCGTATCGCTGCTCAGCTGGTATCCCTCCGGCGCATTCTCAATCGTCACAGGCACTGGAAATCCGCCGTCGATTGCAGGATTCTGATCGTTCATCACATAGAGCCAAAGTACAACCGCCACAATGAGCGCCGCAATCTTCACGGGCAGATTGTGCTGCACCACACCCCGAAGCCTTGTCATCATTTCTTCCTCCAGCTCCGAACGAGTTCCCAAATGGACGAGCGCGAACTGTACGCAAACGCAGGTGAGAGAATATGGGTCAGCTGATCGCCGTCCAGATGACGGTGAATGCGCCCGTTCTCCGCAATCGAGATCGTCCCCGTCTCCTCACTCACCACCACGACGAGCGCATCGCATTGCTCTGAGAGCCCGATCGCCGCGCGGTGACGCGTGCCGAGCTCCGTCGACAGGCTGCGGTTCTCCGTCAGCGGCAGGAGGCAGCCCGCCGCAATCAGACGCTTGCCGCGAATCACCGCCGCACCGTCATGCAGCGGCGTATTCGGGATGAACACATTCATGAGGAAGTCCGACGTGATGAGCCCGTCAATCTGGATGCCCGTCGCACTGATATCGTTGAGCCCCATGTCGCGCTCGATGACGAGCAGCGCGCCGATCTTGTTCGCCGAGAGAATCTTGACTGCATTGCGGATCTCGCGGATCGTGCTCTGCGCCTCCTCGTCGTCGAGGAGACCACCCGCACGGAAAAAACGCCCCTGACCGAGATGCTCGAGTGCACGTCGCAGTTCCGGCTGGAACACGATTGGCAACGCAACAAAGAGCAGGGTCACGGACTTTTGGAGCAGCCATGAGATCACGTGCAGTTCAAAATAGCTCGCCACCACCGTGATGCCGAGGAGCACGAGAATCCCCTTTGCGAGCGTGATCGCACGCGTATCCTCGAGCATGACATAGACGCGGTAGAGCAGGAACGCCACAATCAGAATATCAACGATGTCGAGCAGCGTGATGGTCGACAGAATGCCGCGAAACTGTGTCGGCATCGTAAAATCAAGCGGCATAAGAACCCCCATGGAAACGATTTCCTTACGTCTTTTCCCTCATACATCCCCGACGGCAATGCACACGCACTGCCATTTATAGTTAGAATTTCTCTCTGAATATCGAAAATCCTTGTGACCTGACCCTCTCTTTCAAAAAAATTTCGCCCCCTCGACGAAAGACTTCCAAATGTATTGGGAACGCCTTCGTAAAGGGAGCGAAATTGGAAGCATCAGCAGATCTTGCGAATCCAGCCCTCAGGAGCCTCGACCGTGCCGAGCTGAATGCCACGCAGCGTGTCATAGAGTTTTTGCAGAACGGTCCCCATATGCTCCATCCCGCTCGGGAAGGAAATCACCTCGTCGCCATGCGTCACCGAGCCGACGGGGGAGATCACCGCAGCGGTTCCGCACAGGCCGCACTCGGCAAACTCCGGAAGCTCCGCGAACGCGATGGGACGCTCCTCCACCTTCATACCAAGGAGGTGCTCGGCGATGTAGACGAGCGAGCGGCGCGTGATTGACGGCAGGATCGAATCGGATTTCGGTGTCACGACCACGCCATCCTTCGTCACAAACAGGAAGTTCGCACCGCCCGTCTCCTCGACATAGGTGCGAGTCGCCGCGTCAAGGAACATATTCTCATCGAAACCCGCCGCATGTGCCGTCATATAGGCATGCAGACTCATCGCATAGTTCAGCCCCGCCTTGATGTGCCCCGTGCCGTGCGGTGCGGCACGGTCAAAGTCGCTCACGCAGAGCCGCACAGGCTTCGCGCCGCCCTTGAAGTAGGGGCCGACCGGCGTGGCAAAGAGACGGAACTGGTACGCATCCGCCGGCTTTACCCCGATTACCTTACCTGTCGCGAAGATGAGCGGGCGCAGATAGAGCGAGGCATCCGAGCCGTAGGGCGGAACGTAGTCACGATTCGCCGCAACCACCGCGTCCACCGCCTCGATGAAACGCTCCTGCGGAAACGAAGGCATCTCAAGATACGCCGCCGAATGATACATACGCTCCGCGTTGAGATTGGGGCGAAACGTCACAATATCACCGTTCACCGTCTCATACGCCTTCAGCCCCTCAAAGACCTCCTGGCAGTAGTGCAGGATGCCGGCACACTCACTGAGCGTCACCGTCGCCTCGGATGTCAATCCGCCTGCGGCCCATGTGCCGTCCGCATAGTTCGATACATAGCGCTGCGGCAGCGCACGATACGCAAACCCCAGATTTCCCCAGTCAATATCCGCCTTTGCCATAATATGCCCTCTTTTCAAATACAGATTTTCCCTATCATAGTACGATGGAGGGATGTTGTCAATGTCACGAAGGAGGCGAACGCAAGTCATACCGGTATATTTACGGAAGCACTGATAAATTCAGCGCCGCCATCTTGACGCATCTTTTTTGCCCGCACT
>NZ_DBHIVL010000024.1:0-31752 GCF_057271695.1 Centipeda sp. (in: firmicutes) | reverse complement strand
AAGATAGACTGTTGCACAAAGATAAATTTACCTTCGTGCAACAGCCCCATTTATTGCACGTATAATCCTTCTTTGTTATAATGAAAGCGTTGTATACAGAAGAGGGGGGGACGGGATGATACGGCTGATCTTTTCGGATATGGACGGAACGCTGCTCGACGAGAACGGGAATCTGCCCACAGGGTTCGGGGCTATGTACGAACGGCTGCGTGCACGCGGCATCCGCTTTGCACCTGCGTCGGGGCGGCAGTATGCCTCTCTCATGCAGACGTTTGCCCCGTGGCGCGATGAGTTGATCTTTCTCGCGGAGAACGGGACGCTCGTGATGAAACGCGGCAGCGAGCTGTTTTCCCATCCTGTCGATCCATCGCTCGCGCTCGCTGTGATGCGGACGGGCGAGGGGCTGTTCGGTGTGCACTCCGTGTACTGCGGGAAAAAGTGTGGATATCTCCATGCGTCGGACAATACGGAGGATTTCCGTACGGAGCTTGCGAAATATGTGTCGGATGCGGCGGTGGTGGTGGACTTTGCCGCCGTCGACGACGTGCCGATTAAGATGGCGTTCTGTGATCCGACGGGCAATGCCGCGCAGACGATCTATCCCGCCATGCAGCAGTATGCGGATCGGATGCAGGTGACCCTCTCCAGTGCCGAGTGGGTGGATGTCTACGCGCAGGGCGTGAGCAAGGGTGTCGCCGCACAGCATGTGCAGGAGCGACTTGGGCTGAGCCCCGATGAATGTGCTGCGTTCGGCGACTATGGGAATGATCTGGAGCTCATGGATGCCGTGACGTACAGCTTTGCGATGGAGAATGCGATCCCTGCGGTCAAGGAACGTGCACGCTATCGAGCACCGAGCAATCGGGAGCACGGCGTCATGGCGGTCTGTGAACGCATTCTCGCGGGCGAGTTTGACTGAGGTGTGCCATGCGTTTTGACTATCATATGCACCTTGAATACGGCTCGTATGACGAGGCCTATGCGGAGGGATTCGTCCGCGCGGCGGCGGAGCGCGGCGTTCATGAGATCGGCTTTTCCGAGCACTCGCACACCTTTCCGGAGTTCGAGCAGCTCTACTACGACGACCTCATCTTGGACGACAGCTTTGTTGGCAGCTTTCAGCGCAAATGGCTGAAGACGAACAAGTTCAAGTACACGCTCGACGAATACTTTGCATTCATTGAAAAACTGCAAAAAAAGCACAAGGTACGCGCGGGCATCGAGGTCTGCAACTTCCAAAATCAGGAGGCGGTTGCAAAGATCCTCAAGGCGTACCCCTTTGACTATGTGATCGGGTCTGTGCACTTCCTGCGCGGATGGGCGTATGATACCGGCGCAATCAAAGCGGAGTGGGACAACCACCCTCTCGCGGACATCTACGAATGGTACACGCAGGAAGTGGAAAAACTCGCGGCAGCGGGTCTCTATGATGCGCTCGGACATCCGTTCAACATCCGCCTCTATCGTCACTTCCCCGATTTCGATGTCACGCCGTATCTGGAGCGTGTGGCACGGGCGATGAAGGCGGCGGAAATGATTGTCGACCTCAACACGGGGACGTATTACCGCTACCCCGTGGAGGAGTTCTCGCCATATCCGGACTTTATGCGCGTGGCACGGGCATATGAGCTGCCGCTCATCACGACCTCGGATGCACACAAGCCGGAAGACTGTGCGCGTTACAACGAGGAGGCGGTGCAGTACGCACGCTCCTTTGGATTCACGGAGCAGATTCATTTTACGGGCGCACGCGGGAGAGAGCGCGTCGCACTGGTGTAGGGAAGCAGCTGTGAGACAAGGAATGTTACCCTGAGAGGAGAGCATGAGATGAGCACAACGATACGCTGCAGCGCAGGGCTGCTGTTGACCTTTCTGTTCCTGTTTGCCGCATGTCCCGCTGCGCTCGCTGCGGACGCGCGTGCGTGGACGTGGCTGAGTTCGGGAGACAAGTATTCCAAATACTATGCCCCCACCTCTGTGCACGTGACGCAGCGCGTGACACCGCCGGGGCAGACGCAGGCCGTCGCGACGGAGATTACGGGCGAGATCAAGACCACGTTCACCTACGAGGGCGCGGAGGAGACCATCCGCAATTATAACATCGGACATGTGATCCAGAACCCGAGTCAGCTTTCCTATGCCGTTGCCGAGGTGCGTGTTGTCCCGCAGAGCCGCATCGTGCAGTACCTCAGCGAGACATTCTACGACGCTGCGGGCAATGTCCTCTGGTCAAAGGGGGAGGGCAAGGAGAAGGAGATGAACTCCCAACAGTTCGACGAGGAGTTCTATGCCGCGCTCGTTGACATGGTGTTCCATCAGGGGGAGATGGCACGTCTGCGCGCGGATGACCGCTGGATTCTCCTCTGGTCGGATGAAACCGCTTCGGGCATCAAGACGCAGGTGACGGCGGACACATCGACCATGCGCCGCGCAGGGGATAATCTGATCTTCTGGGCGTGGACAGAGGTGCGCGACGCAAACGGCAAGGCGGTCGAGATCAAATTTGACAAGCGTGCCGTCAACCTGCCGCAGGGGACGGAGCGTATTGTCACGGGGAAATACTGGTCGTCGACAGATGGCTGGCAGCCACTCGACGACGGCTATGAGGGCGCATACCGCATGATTGCGCGCGAGACTCCCGAGGAGCGCGGGCTCATCCGTCTGCGTGCCTTTGCCGACGGCTACAGCACATGGGTCGGACGCTATCGGGCACAGTAATGCGGACACTATGGGGGGCAAGAGGAAAGGGAATGGAACACAATGCCAATCAAGATACCGAACAATCTGCCTGCGACGAACGTCCTTGAGGGGGAGAACGTATTCGTCATGAATGCCGCACGCGCATACGGACAGGACATCCGTCCGCTGCGCATCCTCATTCTGAACCTCATGCCGATCAAGGATGTGACCGAGACGCAGCTCCTGCGCCTCCTCGGGAATACCCCCTTGCAGGTGGAGGTGGACTTTATCTACACGGAGTCCTACATTCCCTCGCATACCTCGCGTGACTATCTCACGGAGTTCTACGGGACGTTCGCCGAGGTGCGCCATAAAAAATACGACGGCTTCATCATTACGGGCGCGCCGATCGAGCAGCTGCCGTTTGAGCGCGTTGCATACTGGGACGAGGTCTCCGAGATCATGCAGTGGAGCCGCAAGCACGCCTACTCCACGTTCCACATCTGCTGGGGCGCACAGGCGGGGCTTTATTACCACTACGGCATCCCGAAGCATTGGGTGGATAAGAAGATCTTCGGTGTCTACGAGCACCGTACCTGCGTGCAGCATGAGCCCTTGCTGCGCGGCTTTGACGACATCTTCTACGTGCCTCATTCGCGCCATACGGAGACGCGGAGCGCGGACATCGCCCGTGTGCCCGAGCTGACGGTACTCTCGGAGGGCGATGCGGGAGCCTACATCATCGCGAACCTGCGCCGCCGTCAGTTCTTCATCACGGGGCACGCCGAGTACGATCCGATGACGCTCAAGGCGGAGTATGACCGCGACCTTGCGGCGGGGCTCAACCCGGACATTCCGTGCAACTACTACCCCGAGGACGATCCGAACCGTGCGCCCGTCGTGCGTTGGCGCAGCGTTGCCCACCTCCTCTTTGCGAACTGGCTGAACTACTACGTCTATCAGGGAACGCCGTACGAGCTGGACAGCCTCGACAACGCGGACGACTGGGAGCTGCATTCGGGGCTCTGAGTGCTTCCTCTATTCAGCAAAAATTCAGTTTTTTGGTCTAGCATAGGAAGCAAATCATTTGATGGGAGCGATGATGCGTGCGAAAAAAATTGGGGGCGGCACTCCTCCTCTGCGGCTTTCTGTTGATGGGAACACGTCCCGCCGCTGCCGAAGAGATTCCAAAGCACATCTACGAATGGGTGCAGTCAACGGCACGGCAGGGATATTACTTTAATAAGGAGCAGATTCAGTATGCGGTGGACGCACACGGCTACATCGATCTCACGAAGATTGTTGTTCCGACGCTCCGCATCTACGACGATATCCAGATTCAGGATGTTGTCTCAAAGCGACGTTGGCGGATGCTGCCGCTCGACGGCTACAGCGACCTCTCGGGCGCAGCGGAGTATCTGATGATCGACCTTGCTGCGGGCGTTGTGCACATCACGGTGCATGAGGATCTGGACAGCGGATGGGGCACACTCTCGCGCGAGGAGAATGCGAAGGAGATCACCCTTGCCGCGCTTTCGGAGAAGGATGTCGAGAAGAAGTTCTTCGATGCCATCATCCACTACGCCGCTGCAAATCAGGATGCGCTCATCCATCGTTCGCGCGGTATACTTAGCGACGCGGATCGCAGGGCACTCGAGGAAAAGAACCATCCGGAGCTCCAACAGAGCGATAACACCCATGATAAGAACGCAAAGAAGGACAAGAAAGAAAAGAAAAAGAAGAAAGAATAGCAAAGATACTGCCGTCCGCACTGTGTGGGCGGCAGTTCTTTTTTGTAGCTTTTTCCGTGAAAACAAGGTATAATAGGCATAGGGAAGCACTGATAAATTCAGCACTGCCATCTTGGTACATCTTTTCCGCCCGCTCTGTGTCGACAAATCCTCCACATAGCTCTTGCTATGCGTCCGGTTTGTCTCCTTGACCGGACGGAAAATCTGTACCAATCTGACAGACTTCATTTTATCAGCGATTCCCTAGGGAAGCACTGATAAATTCAGCCGCGCCATTTGGACGCACGTCATTTTATCAGCGATTCCCTCGGAACTACCAGCAAAGGAAGGGACACCGCATGACAGATAAGGAATGGATGCAGCTTGAACTCAACCGCATGGTAAAGGCTGAGGGAGGAAAGGTCAGCGTCGAGCGCATGACCGAGATCGTTTCGGAGCTGAATCAGCGACTGCGCGAGAATCCGAATCTGCCGCGTGAGGTGAATACGCTCACTGCGGATGAACTGATCGCACGCGCACGAAAGAAGACAGGGGAGGAGCGCTACCGCATCATCAAGCGGGTTCTGTGCATGGAGCCGGACAACATCACGGCAGCGTGCATGCAGATCGAGTATCTCGCCAAGAATGCCGATGACCGCATCCACTACTACGAGGATCTGACGCGCAAGGCGACAGCACGGCTTCAAGCAGAGGGCGTATTCTCCGAGGAGAACATCGGCAAGTTCTGGCAGCTGCCGGCAACGAAGCCCTATATGTTCCTGCGCCTGTCCTATCTCGAATCACTCATCGGGGCACGCAAGCTGCGCCTTGCGGCAAAGGAGTGCGTGGAGATGCTGCGCCTGTCCGAGCTCGATGCACTCGGACGCCGCTATCAGCTCATGTTCATCTATTCGGCAATCGAGGAAGGCGATGCGGCGATTGAGCTCTATCAACGCTACGAGGAGGGGGTGGCGATGATGTATCTGCCGCTCACAATGCTGTTCTATCGTCTCGGCAAAATGAAGATGGCGCGCAACTTCCTCAAGGAGCTCTCGGCCGTCAATGTGGACACGGAGGCATTCTTTGAGCGCGGGGTAAACGGGGACTTGCCCAAGCGTGCGCCGGGACGCTACGCCGGATCCTTCGCCATCGGCACGATGGAGGAGTTCGGGGAGGCGGTGACAGACAACGGCTTTGCCTTCGTCGGCATGGATGCATTCTTTGCATGGGGACTCAGCGAGCTGCGTGGGGAGCAGGAGAGTGCCTGAGAGCCGTCACTGTTTCGCTTTGATGGCTCCTCGTCTTCTCCTGCCCGTGTGAAATGTCGGGGGGCATTCCGCACGGGAGCTATGACACCAGCAGTTTCTGCGAAGACGGCGACGAGAAATACATCGGGATGGTCGTCTCAACACACAATTTTCAAAAGCACGTGGCACTGCTGCGATCGATGCCATTGACGGTATCGGTTTGATTGCTCCGGCGCCATAGACACGGGGGACATATGCACTGCGGACAGAGCAGGGCAGATATGGAGGGGACAAATGGGACTTTTTGACGGATTCCAAGGCGGTGAAAATGCCGCCGTAATGGGAATCAGAGACGCGCTCAAGGAAGAACTTGACCGCAACGAATGGAACTACGAAATCAGTGATGAGAGCGAAGATGGTCATCAGGAAACCTATTTCTACATGAGAAACGAACTCGAGAACGACGAACCGATCACGGCGGTCATCGTCGTCCGCGAGTACGACAGTGTCGATGGCTTCATCAAAATCAAGCTCTACGATATCGCCTATCTTGAGGATGAGGAGGAGCGTGCGGAGCTCCTCGCAAAGATCAATACGTGGAACAGCGAGTTCCGCTATGTGAAAATCTGCCTCGACCGCGATCAGGATGTCGTGCTCGACATCGATCTGCCGCTGGATCTCCACAAGGGGACGTTTCAGGCGGACAGTGTGATGGCGATGATGGCAGTCGGTATGCGCATTGTGGAGAACATCTATGACGATCTGATGAACCTGTGCACGCGGGGGCATCAGCCGCGTGCGCAGGAATAGACGGAGCGGATTCCGAAATACGCATCTTGAATGGAGGAACCCATGGGACTTTTTGACGGCTTCAGTGGAAGCGACGAAGGGCTCAAGAACAGCGCATTTGAAGCGATCAAGGCGGAACTCGACAAGCAGGATATGAAATACGGCGAGGACGAAACCGAGGACGGCGAGGAGCAGATCATCCGTATGCGGCAGCAGCTCGACAACGGCAGCGTCGTGAGCATTGCCGTCGTCGTTACGGAGAAGGGCGACACGAACGACTTTATCAAGATCAAGTACTTTGGTCTGGTGCGCCTCGATGAGAACTCGGATGAAAAGGTATTCCACGAAAAACTCAACGAGTGGAACAGCCAGTATCGTTATGTCAAATTCGTTGTGGACGATGAGCGCGATGTCGTCGTCGACATCGACCTGCCGCTCGATCTGCACGTTGGCGTGTTCCAGGCGGACAGCTTCATGGCGATGGTCGGCGTCGGATTGCAGGTGCTTGAGGAGGTCTACCCCGAGCTGATGAAACTGCGCTGGGCATGATCTTGCATGGAAAAAGGGCTGTTGCACATTGCGCAACAGCCCTTTCGTATGTCCTCAGCTTCTCTTCGTGTGATCGATCTGCGGCACCTTCAGCCCCTTGCGCAGATAACTCTGCTGCAGTTGGTAGATGCTCTGCACGAGCCGCTCGCGCATGCGGTCTGAGAGCGTACTGAACCGTACGCCGATGTGGTACGTCATGCCGAGATTCGTCTCGATCGGTGTTGCACGGCAGATTGCGCCGTCTGTTTCGAGCGTTCCGATGTGCGGCAGATCCGGTACACGCACGGCAACATCCGCATCCATGATGAGCGACTCGTCATGGACGAAGCACAGCCCGCCGCCGCTGATGTCAATGAGCGCGACCTCGCGGAAATTTTTGAGACTGCCGTGATCGCCCGGCAGCTTCACCTCGATCGACATCGGGATGGGCACGCGGACGAAGTCGCGCAGCTGGATACGCTCCGCGCTCTCGGGGATGTCGAGATACCAGATCGTATCCGGCAGCTGTGAGGCAGAGCGATAGGGGACGGCAAAGTGATAGACACAGCCCGCGCCCGTCAGATGGCATTGAAAAACCTGCCCAACCTCGGGTGTGTTGACGAATTTGCCGATGGGGATGTCCAGACGCACGGCAAGTGCACCTGTAGGATGCCCTGCCGTCTGTTCCTCCTCGCTGAGTTCGAGCGTACCGTAGTAGTCAATCTCAAGATCCTTCTCAATAATGTGGATGGCAGAATCGTGCCGCAGCAGTGCGGTCAGTTTCTCCCCCTCAAGCGTCATAGTGTCAGATCCTTTCCGAACGGTCTGTATCATAAATAAGAATAGCAAAGTGATGCGGCAAAGTCAATTTTCATGCGGCACAGATAACTGCTTTGACTTTAGTATTTGTTCAAGCTATAATAATAATCGGTGGATTATACCATTCGATTAAGGAAAAGGGATCGGTGGACGCGATGGCGATGAAGATAGACAGCAGCATTTCCCGCAGCACGTCGATGGCGATGCCGCATGCGGAGACAGAGGTGGGCGTGCGCGGCGCAGCGACCGACTTCAGCATGGAGCTGGCAGATCAGGAGTCGTCCATGTCACGCGAGGCGATGGATCGCCTGCTGGAGCAGATCGACGAGCAGGGGGCACGCCTCTCAAAGTCGCCGACGTTCGACGAACTGCGCTCGTATCGCTCGCTCATCCAGAACTTCATCGGCGAGGCGGTCGGCACGATGTACGAGCTGCGGACACAGGCGGGATGGGATCGGCTCGGGCGGCAAAAGGTCTATACCTCTGTCCGTAAAATCGACCGCAAACTTGAGGAGATGGCGGAGAAGATCCGCCTCGGACAGGCAGACCAGCTCGACATCATCGCGAGCCATGATGCCATCCGCGGACTGCTCGTCGACCTCTACATGTAATGGCGCGTCCAAAGAAAAATGTCGCTGTGTCCGCACCTGTCGGCGATGAGGCCGTGCGGGAGGAGTTTCCGGAGAACTGGGCGAACGTGCGCGGACACGCGGCAATCATCTCTCGGCTGCGTGCGCTTGCCGGCGCACAGCGTCTGCCCCATGCCCTGCTCTTTTGTGGGATGGAGGGCGTCGGCAAGCGGCGCGTGGCGCGTGTGCTGGCGCGGACACTGCTCTGCACGGGGGGCGGAGATGCGCCCTGTGGGGGGTGCGATGCCTGCCGCACGATGGCGGCGGGTGTGCATCCCGACTACTTCGAGGTTGTGCCCGAGGTGCGCGGCAAGGGGGCGGCGATGATCCGCACGGAGGCGGTGCGCGACATCCTCATCGCCGCATCGGGCGCGCCCGTTCAGGCGCAGCGGCGCATCATCCTCATCGACGGTGCGGAGACAATGAACGAGACGGCGGCGAACCGCCTCCTCAAGACCATCGAGGAGCCGACGGGTGAGGTGCTCTTTATCTTCGTGACGAGTGCCTATGACGCCATTCTGCCGACCATCCGCTCACGCGCAGTGCGCATCGCATTTGGTGCGCTGCCGCGCGCGGAGATTGCGGCGGCACTCTTGGCGTGCGGCACGGAGAATGCGGAGACCATCGCCGCGCTCGCGGACGGCAGCCTCGGGCGGGCATATGCGCTCGCGGCGGAGGGGCTTGCCCTGCGCGATGAGGCAATCACGCTCCTCACACAGCTCAGAACGCTCAGTATCGAGGAGATTTGGGGACGCGCGGCGGAGATCGGTGCGCGTACGCACGCCGAGCGCACGGAATGGATCGGCTTTTTGCAGATGGCACTGCGCGATCTGCTCGTCCTGCATGAGGACGGGGCTGCATCGGAACTCTACCATATCGACCGCCGTGCAGAACTCACCGCACTGCTCACACAGCTGACACGCGCAGATCTCTTTGCACTCATGGAGGAAACGCGCCAACTCACACGCCGTTTCGCGGCGAATGTGAATCCCGCGCTGCAGGTAGAGGCGTTTTTGCTGCGGGTACGCGAAAAATAAGAACGCCCCGATCGGCGCACTGCGTTTTTTTGCTTCTCCCCGCCCTGTGATTGCGGGGGAGGGGGATCGCATACGGCGGGGGCACATATATATAATCTCAGGAGGAAGTTTTGCAAACGATTGTAGGTGTCCGCTTCAAGTCGGCGGGCAAGATATATTCCTTTGGGCAGGGGCGGCTGACCATCGCCGAGGGCGACTACGTCGTCGTTCAGACCACACGCGGCATGGAGTGCGGCAAGGTCGTCGTCGCGCCGCGTGAGGTCGCGGACGAATCCCTTCCGCCGAACCTGCGCATTGTACACCGCGTCGCGGACGCCTCCGACCTCGCACGCATCGAGGAGAACCGTGCACGTGAGCGTGAGGCGCGTACGATCTGTGAGGAGAAAATCCGCGAACTCGGACTGAAGATGAAGCTCGTCGACGTGGAGCTCACCTTTGACCTCTCCAAGATGCTCTTTTACTTCACGGCGGACGGACGCATCGACTTTCGTCAGCTCGTACGCGAGCTCGCGGGCGTGTTCCGCACGCGCATCGAGCTGCGCCAGATCGGCGTGCGTGACGAGGCAAAGATGATGGGCGGCATGGGCTGCTGCGGGCGGCCGCTGTGCTGTGCGACCTTCCTCGGCGACTTCGTCCCCGTCTCCATCCGCATGGCAAAGGAGCAGAACCTCTCGCTCAACCCGACGAAGATCTCGGGGATCTGTGGGCGGCTCATGTGCTGCCTGAAATATGAGAGCGAGGGATACGGCTGCGGCGGCTGTATGTGTGCGAAAAAGGTGGAGTACACCCCCGCAGTAAATGACCGCGTCATCGCCGAGGATGGCGAGGGGCGCGTCGTGGCGGTGCACGAACAGCGGCGCACGGCAACCATTCTGACGGATGACGGCAAGACAGTCATCGCTGCATGGGAGGATGTCGCACGCGTCGAAGGCGAGGAGGGCGCAGAGCGTCCGCACAGGCAGCGCAGAGAGCGTGTGCCGCGTGCGCATACGCAGAGAGAACCGCGCGAGGAGCGTGCGCGGCGCGAGCGTCCCGCCGGCGGAAAACCGCGCAATGAGCGCGGAGAGCGCGGCGAACGCAGTGAACGTCGCGAGCATAGTGAGCGTGCCGCGAAGAACACGAGCGAACGCCGCCGCGCACAGGGCGGGCGACGACAGCCGCGCCGCAGCTCGCGCGAGGGCAATGAATCCCATGAGTGACAGGGCACAGCTGCGCCCGAACGAGCGGATGGACGACCTCGCATTGGGCGGACGGCGCATCATCCAGCGCACGGATGAATTCTGCTTCTCCATGGATGCCGTTCTGCTTGCGCATTTCCCACAGATGACGGGGCGCGAGCGCGTGCTCGACCTCGGGACGGGTACGGGCGTGATCCCCCTCCTCGTCGCAGACTTCGCGGCGCAGATTACGGCGGTTGAGCTGAATCCCGTACAGGCGGAGCTTGCTATGCGGAACGTACGGCTGAACCATCTCACAGACAAAATAACAGTGCGGGAGGGCGACTATCGTGACCCTCCCGCTCTTTTTGCGTGCGGAGAATATGACCTTGTATTCAGCAACCCACCGTACCGTGCTGTGACGAGCGGAGCAGTCAGCCTGGGCGCACGCGCAGCGGCACGGCACGAGATCACGGCGACCCTTGCCGACACCGTACACGCCGCGTCGTACGCCCTCCGTCACGGCGGACGGCTCGCCATGGTGCACCTCCCCGAGCGGATCGGTGAGATCATCCTCGCCCTCCATGCGGAGCACCTTGCCGTCAAGCGTCTGCGCATGGTACAGCCGTGTGCGGATCGTGCGCCGAACCTCATGCTCATCGAGGCGGTCAAGGGCGCGGCACTGACCGGAATGCGCCACGACCCCGCACTCATCGTGCGCGACGCGGAGGGGCGGTATACCGAGGAGATCCGCAGCATCTACGGGCAGACAATGTAATTCCTTCAGCCTCCCCCGTGCGACACGGGGGAGGGGGACCACGCGCAGCGTGGTGGAAGGGGCGCTCCGAAAGTTACGATTGACCTTTTCCAACATCTACTATATAATAGATAAATGAGAAAATCTCCGCAGTGTCATGATTGTGTATGTCTGCGGGGGGGAGGACATTCATATAAAAATATGATACCCCGTGTAGCGGATTTGCATTCGTGGAGGAGAAGAAAAATGTTCAAAGGAATGAAGGCAAAGCGGCAGCTCGCCGCATTTGTGGCACTTGCCGTCGGCGATGCCTTTGCAGGTGCGCCTGCGGCGTATGCGGCAGAGAGTGCGACTGTCGGAACGGGCGGAGCACAGACGGGAATCAATGGAGTGGGGACGACGGAAAATCCCTACGGTGACATTGTCGGTACGAATCTGATGAACGGTTCGGTGACGGACAACACGCTTACCATCGGCACGGCAGGGACAACGAACCTTCCCGTCGTCGTAGGCGATATCTCGGCGGGTGGAACGAGTACGACGACCACCGCTGTGACGGGCAACACGCTCGTCATTAACAGCATAAAACTCACGGGCAATGCGTACGGCGGCATCGGTCTCAATATAGCTCAGGTTTCGGGTGCGGCGCAGACAAATCCGAACACGGTCAAGATGAATGACGGAATTGTCACAGGCTCTGTCATTGGTGTGCGCTCGACCGCGGGCGGCGTGGCGAACGGCGGGGTGGAACTCGCGGGCGGCACGGTCACGGCAGGAACAGACGGCGTTGCGATTGCGGGTGGTATGGGCAAGACCTCTGCCATCAACAACACAGTTACGATAGCAAATGGCACGGTCACGGGCAAGGTCTACGGCGGCTATGCTGAGAATGCGGCCGGCGGAACGACGGGCAACCGCGTTATCCTCGGCGATGTGAACGGGAGTGCCACACCGAACCTCAGCAATGCGTCCCTCTACGGAGGCAGCAACTCCACGGGCGTTTCGGGCGGCAGCCTCGATGCCATTCGGAACAACCACCTGATTGTGCAGACCAAGGGCATTACGGCAAACTCCGCGCAAAACTTCCACACGTACGAATTTCATCTGAACACGGGTGTTGCAGCGGGCAACACCATGCTCACGCTCACCCACAACAACGACGCATTCGGGCGCGCGGTTGCGTGGGAGGACATCAAAGTCGACGCGACAGGTTGGAGCGGCAAGGGGGTCAATGCACAGGGAAAGAGTGTGCAGGACTACTTTGGCGATGTCGGCACGGTCACGCTGATGGCTGACGGCAACACAACGACCAATCGCACATCGAATCTGAGATTTTCCAACTATACATCGCCCGGTACGACGGATTGGAGCGGCGACTACGAGTACCGCATCAAGCTGCGCACAGAGACGGATACGGCGACCTCGACGACGCGCAACTACGTTGACGCAGAGCTCCATCGCTACCAGAACGCGAACCATACGCATACGGGCGCACTCAGCGGACGGAATACGATCTATGGAGGCTATTCCATCTGGGAAAACCTCGGTGGTCAGACCGGCAATAAAAAGGTCGTCCAGGACAATACCCTCGTACTCAACAACGCGACGGGCCTCGTTTCGGGCTACGGCGGCTACACCTCCACGGGTGCGGATGCTGTACGGAATAAGCTGACGCTGAACTCCGGCACGATCGAGAACCTCTTTGGCGGTGTTGCAACGGGGACGGGACTGGTCGATCACAATGAGGTCACAGTCGCGGATGGTACGGTGACGGGCGATATCTTCGGCGGCAAATCGGACAATTTGACCTCGGGCAATGGCATTGCCTACAGCGGCACGGGGGCGGTCACGAACAACAGCGTCACCGTCAACAAGGGAACGGTCAACCGCATTACGGGCGGCTACGGTACAACCACGGTCAGCTCGAACAGGGTTGCGATTCACGGCGGAGCAAATGCTTCGCGTACCACGGTCTACCCCGTTGTGCATGGAGAGATCAAGGGCGGCGCGATTCGCGGCGATAACAGCGTGGACCGCAAAGCTGAGCAGAATACGGTCACGATCACCGAGGGTGACATTCAGGCCACCGTCTACGGTGTATTCGGTGAACTCTTCGGCGCGGGCAGCTCCACCAACGCACATGTTCAGCTGGTCAACGACAACCATGTCAAGATCAGCGGCGGCTCCGCGCACAAGATCTACGGTGCATATCTGACGGGCTATGGCACTGCTGCGGGCACCGGCACGGCGACGAACAACACCGTCGAGATCTCGGGTACCGCAAAGGTCTCTGAAACGGCATACGGCGCGGCGGCAAATGGCAATGCGAGCCTTTCCTCGAACAGCGTCACCGTTAAGGGCGGTGCTGTGCATGATGTCTACGGCGCGACGGCGAACGGCACGGGGGCTGTGAAGGACAATAGCGTCACCATCGAGAACGGCAGGGTGGATGACAACGTCGTCGGCGGTGAGAACACCTCAACGAGCACGAAGGCGGGCTCCGTTACGAACAATATGGTCACGGTCAAGGGCGGCGAAATCGTCGGCGATATCTTCGGCGGCGTGACCTATGCAGCGCAATCCTCCGGCTCGGGCAGCACTGGAACTACGCCGACCTCCGTCGGCAATACCGTCACCATTACGGGCGGTACGCTCACGGGCGGTACGCGTCCCGACGGCACGCTGCGCGGCAATGTGTACGGCGGCTACGCGCGTGGGACGGATCCATCGGTCGAGCAGAATAATGTGGTCAACCTCGGGGCAGACGACGGCAGCTACACGGCGAACCTTACACAGGCGACCATCTATGGCGGGCGCAGCACAGCGGTGGGCAACACGCTGAATGTCAAGGGGCAGAACATTACTGTCAAGGGTGTTCACAACTTCACGAACTATAACTTCTACCTCACGGACAAGATCGGCAAGAACGCGACGATGCTGAAGGTGACCGATCACAACGGCTTTGAGAACCAATATTCGGGAACCACGCCCGTGAACTTCTCGAATGTCAAGATCAACCTTCAGAATATGTCGGCGAAGCAGATCGCAGGGCGTGTTACCCTCCTTGAGGGCGATGACGACTACGCGCTGAAATTCCAAAGCTACACCCCGACGGCGGCGTGGCTGATCTCTCCGACACACAGCGACTACGAATACGCACTGCGTCTCGTGCGTTCCGACGGCACGGAGGCTCCCACCGGCACGACGACGGGCAGACGCGTTCTGTTGGACTACAACCGTTTCCAGAACGGCAACGTCGCATACGATACGACGAGCACCGATGCGGACTGGTTCGCGGGACGCTCCTACGGGGGGCATACGACCGAGCACAATATCCTCACGATTGACAAACCACTCAGCCGCGATATCACGGCATACGGCGCAAAGACGATGGGGGCGTCCGGCGGCTCCGGCGGTACGCGGGGGAATACGCTTGAGATCAAGTCGACGGGCAGCAATGCCTACCAGGTGACAGCGGGCTACGGCGGCTATATCCACGAGGCCGGCAACAACGACAAGGTGGAGAACAACGTTCTGCGCATGTCGGGCGGCAAGGCGGGCACGCTCTACGGCGGCTACTCGGCGGGCACGGGCGAGGTCAGCGGCAACAACGTCTACGTCACGGGCGGTACCGTGTCGGGCAATATCTATGCGGGCTATGCTGCGACCGCAGGACAGGCGAAGGGAAACACGCTCACGCTTGGCGCGGACGACGGCAGCTACGGTGCGACCATCGCAGGAAATATCTATGGTGCGAACGATAACGGTGTCGGCACGGGCAACACGCTCGTCGTACAGGCGAGCAATGTCTCCGTACAGCAGGTGAAAAACTTCGACACCTTCAAATTCGTCCTTCACAACGATACGCTCATCGACCATACCATGCTCAAGATTGAGCAGACGGGCGGTCTTGGCGGTACGGTTGACATGGCGAATATCACGGAGGATGTCAGCAAATTCCACCTGAACCCGACGTGGACGGGCTCGCATTCCGTAAAGCTCATCGAGAGCAACGGACAGATGACATTTACGAACTATGCAAAGAACCAGGATCGTACGTCCAAGTACGCGAATACGAACTATGAGGTCTACCTGCATACGGAGAACGATCAGACGCAGGGCTCCGACCTCCTGCTGACCTTCAACCGTCTGCGCGACGGCGACCGCAGCTATGACAGCACCAACGCATCGGCGGCAGACAGCAGGGTGTTCACGGGCATCTCCGCGATGAATCACGATGTGGAGAACAACAAGCTCCGTATTACGGGCGTACACACAAGCGGCATTGACAACTACGCCGCAGCGGGTGTCACCACGGGCACCTCCGGAAGCCTGAAGAACAATATGCTCACGATTGACAGTGCAAATGCGCTCAAGATCCGCGATGTCTACGGTGCATACGCAGCGAACACGAGCACCTCGAGCAGTTCGGGCAGTTCGGGCGGCAGCGGCTCGGGCGGCAGTGGATCCGGCAGTGGCTCGAGTACGATGAGCGGCAACGGTGTTATCCTCACGCGCGGTGCGCTGACCGGCAACATCTACGGTGTCAAGAGCGAGAGCAAGGCAAAGGCAGACAGCAACTATGTCACCGTATCGGGCGGCTCGGTCTCGGGCTCTGTCTATGGCGGCTGGTCGAAGAACGACGATGCACAGAATAACAGCGTCGTCCTCTCCTCTGTCCATATTGGCGGCGATGTTGTCGGCGGCTATGGCAAGAGTGCCAAGAACAACAGCATCACGCTGCGCGGCACCGAGGTTGCGGGCAGCGTCTATGGCGGAAAACTTACGACGGGTGTATCCGCATCTGCCAAGGACGGCAATACACTGAACGTTTATGACATGGGGGCAAAGGTCGGGTATTTTGAGGATTTCCAGAACCTCAACTTCTACCTCTCCCCGCGTGCTGACCTCTCGAAGTCCATGCTGACCACGACACAGGCAAAGAACAAGGACATCAGCGGCAGCACGATCACCATGGAGCTCGACGGCGGATACGCGCCGATCGGCGTGGGCGATGACATCAGCCTCGTCAGACTGCCCGACGCGCAGAACATTGTGACGGCAAATAACCTCTCGGGCACAACCTATCAGACGACGAAGGGCGTTACCCTCGACTATGAGTACACCCTGAATACGCGTGGTACGGCATCGACGGGCACGAAGAACGAGCTCTTTGCACACGTCACGAACATCAAGGTGAAGGACGAGACGAAATCCCTCGTCGAGACACAGGCAGCGTCGATTGCCTTCCTTGCGAGCGGCTCCGACCTCCTCACCGATGTCGGAATCCCTGCAGCGGAGACTGCGGCAGCGCAGATCGCGGATCTTGTGGATGCATCGTCTGTGGGCAGCGAGAAGAGCTCTGCTGCTGCTTCCGTTCCACTCTCCAACCTCGGCAGCTATCAGCTGTTTGCGGCGCAGAGCTTCGGAAGCATGCGCCTCAAGTCCGGCTCCTACGTTGATACGAAGGGCTGGAATCTCAACGTCGGCTATGCACGCCGCAACGAACTTCTGGACAGATCGCTCACCTTCGGTCCGTTCATCGAGTACGGTAGGGGTAACTATGACTCCTACCTCGACGACGGCACGCACGGCAGCGGCAAGACTAGCTACCTCGGCATCGGTGTCATGGCAAAGACGGAGAGCGAGAGCGGCACCTATCTTGAGGGCAGTCTGCGCATTGGTCGTGCAAAGAGCGATTACAGCGGCATCATCGGCGCGAAGGCCACCGGCTACGATCTGTCGAGCAGCTACTTCGCCGGTCACATTGGGGTCGGACAGAAGCGCGAACTCATCAATGGCAACAAGATCGATACCTATGCCAAGTATTTCTACGCGCATCAGGCGGGCGCGAGCGCAACCCTTTCGACCGGCGAGCCGTATGACTTCGGCGCATCCACTTCGAGCCGTATCCGCTTCGGCACACGCTTTACCATGAAGAATGACATGGACGGCGAATTCTATGCAGGACTCGCGTGGGAGTACGAGTTCGACGGCAAGGGAACGGCATCCTATCAGGGCTATAACCTGCCGAGCACGAGCCTCAAGGGCAGCACCACGCTCCTCGAACTCGGGTATCGCTACGCTCCCGTGGACAGCACCGTCAGCTACGGATTGAACCTCACGGGCTTCAAGGGCAAGCGCAAGGGTGTCACGGGCGGCTTCAACATCGCGTGGGCATTCTGAGCACGCATTTGAAAATCATATAAAAACGCAGGAGAGCGGTACAATCGTGTGCCGCTCTCCTGCGTTTTTATTGTAAATAAATCTTGTCAGTGCTTGCCCTCTGCTTTCGCCATGAACTTCGATGCGGCGACGGCAAAGCGTGTGTGCGTCCCTGTACCGATCTCTTCGCGTGCATCGTATGCCGTGACGCGCAACGTGATCGCGCGTCCGTCCACCGCCGTCACCTCGGCAATGGCGCGTACCGTCAGCCCCGTCGGAGTTGCCGCGCGGTGCGCGATGTTCAGTGATGTGCCGACCGTTGTCCATCCCTCGGGACATTCCTGCTGACAAAGCTCCGCCGCCGCACGCTCCATCAGCGCCGCCATTGCAGGCGTTGCGTACACCGCGAGCGAGCCGCTGCCGACCGTCAGAGCCGTATTTGCATCCGTTACCGTGTCCACCGCCTCGTGGGTCATGCCGACGGCGATCTTGCTTGTGTAGTCCATGTGAATTGCTCCTTTTTTGATAATACGTTGAGGTTTTGAGATACTACACGTATTATAAGCACAATACGTAAAGCTGTCCAGAAGAATCCGAATTGTGGCGTTTTGCGCAGGGAAGTGTTGCAGCACACACAAATATGAAAAGTGATTCATATATAAAAGTAAAACTACATTCTTTTATTCATACTTTGTTAAGTTTTTATTCAAAAAAAGGATAATAAATTGGAAATACCGTTGACAATGACAATAGTTCTCATGTATTATCACTTCGTATATAATGAATCTCAGTATACAACTGAGACCGACAGAAAATCTCGGTGATAAAGTAAAAAATGGAGGAGGAGCACATGTTGAGTGGATTGAAAGCACAGCGTCGCTTGGCTGTCTATGTTGCATTGGGACTGTCTAGTGGGGGGGGACTGTTGTTCTCCGCACCGTCGGCATATGCGGCGGAAACGCATAAGTATACGGAGACGACTGCAAGCATCAACGGCCTTGAGGGTACGGACAAGACCGGCTTCATGAGCGACAATGAGATTACGCTTGGAAGTGCGGGCGGAGATCCGAATAAGCCGTTCAGCACTTATGGCACGATTTCCGGCGGCGGAAAGAAGACGGCTGCAGAGGATGTCAGTAATAATACGCTGACGATTCACGGGCTCAAGGTCAGCAACGGCGACGGATATAGCATGATCTACGGCGGCGTCAGCGGCACGGGCGCGGTCACGAACAATCGCGTGTTCTTCAACAATGGACTGTCGAAGGATCCCATCTACGGCGGATTCAACGGTGCATCTGCAACGAAGGCTGTTACGGGCAATTCCGTGACGGTCGCGGGCGGAACGGTGGAGGGCGACGTCCAGGGCGGCGGCACGGAAGGAACGGGTGCTGTCACGGGGAACACCGTTACGCTCAAGGGCGGCACGTTCGGCGACGAGGCGATGGGCGGCATTATCCGCAACGCTTCGAGCAGTGCAGAGATTTCGGCCAATACCGTCACAATGACGGGCGGCACACTCACTAAGGCAAATACAAAACTGCTCGGCGCGTATACGGCAGGCTCGGGTAATGTCAAGAACAACCATGTGATCCTGTCAGACGGAACTGTCGGCACGTCGGCTGGCGGCAATGTCTACGGCGGCTATGCAGCTGTAAACGGAACGGTCACGGGCAATACGGTTGCCATATCGGGCGGCACCATCGGCGGCTCGGGCGGCGGCAATGTCTATGGCGGCTATTCGGATGGATCGGGCGCTGTCACGGGCAATACGGTTACGATTTCGGGCGGTACACTTGGCGGACAGGCTGTCCCGACGACCGCAGGAAAAATCTACGGCGGCTTCTCCAACGGCACGGGTACGACGACGGACAATCGTGTCAATCTCGGCACGGAGGACGGCACATACACTGCCGGAACGGGGATGAGCCGTGTTCAGATTTTTGGCGGAAACCGCACATCGAACACGAGCGATAACGCACTGCACGTCTACGCAAAGAATGTAGCAGTTGGGAAAATCAGCAATTTCGACACCTTTAATTTCCATCTCACAGCACCTGTTGCTGCGGGAGATACGATGCTGACCATGGGAACAGGAAGCATCGGGGGAACGGCGAACTGGACGAAGCTGACGCTGGATGCAGCCGGGTGGAACAACGATAAGACGAAATACGGCAATATAGGCAATGTCATCCTTATGCACGCGGGCTCTGGTTCGGATATTGTTTTAGCAACTATGCTGCGAAAACAGGGACGAGCGGCGACTTTGAGTATAACATTACTGCACAAGCAGGCATGTTATACCCTACGAGGACACAGACGCAGAACGTCACGGCAGCATTGAACCGCTTCCGGAATGCCGACGCAACTGCCGACAACGTTACAGGCACGGCGGTCTACGGCGGCTATTCGAGTCTCGGCAATACGACGACGAACAACAAGATCAAGATCACGAATACGGACAATACGAATCTGACCGTCTACGGCGGCTATACAGCGGGCGCAGGCGATTCGACGAACAACCATGTCACGATCACGGCGTCGGGCAAGGTGAAGGCGGCGTACGGCGGCTATGCGACAGCGGCGGACAGCAAGGCAGAGGGCAACAGCGTCACTGTTGAGAGTGGTGCCTCGATCAATGACTCGATTTATGGCGGTTGGGCGGAAAAAACGGCAAACAACAATACCGTCACGATTGCGGGTGGTACGTTCCAAAAGGATATTTACGGCGGCTATGCAACAGCAGCGAACGGTACGACGGAGAACAATATCGTCAATCTCGGTGACGACACGCACCATGACCTCTCGGGTGCAACGCTCTCAGCGAGTGATATTTACGGCGGCAACAAGGCGGCGACGGGCAATACGCTCAACGTCAATGCGAAGAATATCGCGGCGAAGTCCGTCGGCAACTTTGAAAACTACAAATTCAAGCTGAACAGTGCGACCGCATTCGGTGATACGATGCTGTCCGTGACGGATGCGGGCGACTTCAGCGGGGCGGGGGTTGACTTTGACAAGATCACCGTCGATCGGGCGGGGCTTTCGGATCTCTCGCAAACGCACGGCATCCAGAGACTGACACTGCTCAAACGAAATGGGACGCTGAAGTTCAACAACTATGCGGCGCGCGAGCTTGGCAGTGCAACCGAGACGCATGAGTTCGGGCTGACGACTGATACGGGCACAGGTACGGCGAATGCCCTCCTGATGGAGGCGAGCCGATTCAAGGGCAGCAATGTCACCTATGACGGCACAACGCCCACGTTCGGCGGCGAGGTCTACGGCGGACTCTCCCGCTTTGGTCATACGACGACGGGCAACACGCTGACGGTGACGGGGCTGCCTGCGTCCGGCACACAGTGCTCCTATGCCTACGGCGGCAAGAACGAGGGCGCAGCGGGTGATGTCAAAGACAATACAGCGACGCTCGATCTCCCGAACAACAATACCGCGATCAAGGACATCTACGGCGGTAAAATCACGAACGCAGCCAATGCGGGCGAGGTCTCGGGCAATATCGTCAACATGAAGCAGGGCAAGGTGGAGTATGCGGTCGGCGGGCAGACCGACGGTACAGGTGCGGCGAAGAACAATACGGTCAATCTCACGGGCGGCACGGTGCAGAATGTCTACGGCGGCTACACAAACGGTACGGGTAAGACCACGGGCAATATCGTGAATATCGGCTATACCGACAAGAATGGTGTGTTCCGTGCCGTTGCAGACGGCACGAAGGTTACAGGCACGATCTATGGCGGCAGCAAGTCCGACGATGTGACGGGCAACACGCTGAATGTGCGCGGCGCGATTACGGCAGGGCAGATTGCAAACTTTGAGCAGCTGAACTTCGCCGTGAACAAGGATACGGCGGGAAAGACACTCCTTTCGCTGAATGGTGCTGCACAGACCACGGGGCTTGACTGGTCGAAGGTAACGGCGACGGTCGATCCTACGAACATGACGGTGAGCAGCTACGGCGCGACGCGTGTCACGTTGATGGCGAATGCGAACGGCATTGACTTTGGCACGACCTATCACGGCGCAAAGGGGGAGACGCGCGATGTATTCGAGTTCGTTACCGATAAAAACAACAACAGCGTCTACACGGACACCTATCGTTTCAAGGGCAACGAAGTCTCCTATGCGGCGTCGGACAATACGAACGACTCCGCATGGAGCGGTCGCTCGGAGCTTGGCAACGTGGTCGAGGAGAATACGCTCACGATGACGGGCGGCAAGATCACGGATACGGCATACGGCGGCACATCGCGTACGAACGCAGCGAAGAAGAACACGCTTGTCTTGCGGGACGGCTCGGCGGGCGAACTCGTTGGCGGCTTCGGCACGACGGCGACGGAAAACACGGTCGATATCTTCGGCGGTACGGTGCGCGGCGATGTCTACGGCGGACGTGCGACAAACGGAGCGGCATCGGGCAACACAGTGAACCTCTTCGGAGCTGTCAATATCGGCGGCGTGATCCACGGCGGTGCAGGGAACACGGACAGCACGAACAACACACTCGCGGTGCGTTCGTTCGGCACGACGGCGAAGGATTTTGACGGCGTGCAGAATCTCCATTTCTATCTGCCGGCGGGAACAACGTCCTCGGAGACGCGGACGATGCTGACACTTACCAATGCCCCCGCAGTCAAGGATATCAGTACGCTGAATCTCGGTGTGGCTGCGGTCGCGGCAGATGCGCGTGCGTTCCGTCGGGGCGATGCGGTGAGCCTGCTCAAGGTGAACGGTACGCTGACAACGGCAACGGAGCTGAAGAATACGGGCGATGCGCGGACGATGAAGGCGACGCAGAGCGGCATTCTCGACTATACGATGCGCCTTGAAAAGCGCGGGGAGAATGAGCTGATTGCGACAGTCGACCGCGTT
Source organism: Centipeda sp. (in: firmicutes) (assembly GCF_057271695.1). Classification (NCBI taxonomy): domain Bacteria; kingdom Bacillati; phylum Bacillota; class Negativicutes; order Selenomonadales; family Selenomonadaceae; genus Centipeda; species Centipeda sp. (in: firmicutes). The sequence goes on along the minus strand of NZ_DBHIVL010000024.1, from coordinate 9,322 downwards.
GATGTGAACGATCGGAGCAAGTCGCCGGTCGAGACGCGCGTGGCGGCGAGCGCACTGCTGAATGCAGGTGCAGACCTTCTCTCGAATGTCGGATATACAGCTGCGGCTGAGGCGGCTGCTGTGATCTCGGCGGGGACTGCTTCCGCTCCTTCCTCCGCCGAGGGCGTGCGGAACACGGATGCAGGACTTGCGGCTGCGGGTACTGCGGCATCTGCCGGTGCAAATGCGTCGGCGGCGGTCAGTGGTGCATTCCGGCCGTGGGCGGCGCAAGGCGGCTCGTCTGTGCGGCTCAATTCCGGCTCCTACGTGGATGCAAAGGGGTGGAATCTCAACGTCGGCTTTGCCCGTACAAATGAGATGAAGGCCGCGAAGCTGACCTACGGTCCGTTTGTCGAATACGGGCGCGGTACGTATGACTCCTATCTGGACGACGGTACGCACGGCAGCGGAGCGATGCACTACATCGGCGGCGGTGTGATGGCGAAGATGGCGCAGGACAGCGGTCTGTATGTCGAGGGAAGCCTGCGCGCGGGACGCGTCTCAAGCGACTATACGGGCAGTGACGATGCGGCGGAGCTGAGCTACGATAATGCGAGCACGTACTTCGCAGGACACGTCGGTGTCGGTCAGGAGTGGAAGATCGCGAACGGCAACAAGATTGAAGGCTATGCGAAGTATTTCTACTCGCATCAGGCGGGCGATACGGTGAAGCTGCGTTCGGGCGGAATCCTCGAGTTCGGCGATGTGGACGCGCACCGTCTGCGCGTCGGCGCACGCTATACGCATGCGGTCGGCGGCGGCGGAGAGCTCTATGCGGGACTTGCGTACGAGCACGAGTTTGGCGGTGATGCAACGGCGACGTATCAGGGCTACTCCACGCCGAGCCCCTCGCTCGGCGGCGGCACGGGCATCCTCGAACTCGGCTACCGTTTCGCACCGAAGGACGGCCGCGTCAGCTACGGCGTAAACCTCATGGGCATGACCGGTCAGCGCGAGGGTATCGCGGGCGGCGCACAGATTACGTGGGCGTTCTAAGTGGAATATTGATTTTGAGAGGGGCGGCTTTGATGTCGCCTCTTTCTGTATACAGAATTATTTTCATTGGGCGGTTGCGTGTCCGGTGGAATCGTTCTATAATAAGACACGCCCGATAGGGCAGGATATATCCAAAGGGCTCAACGATAAAACGGATTTATCGTTGGCGAATATAAGAGGTGATACGAGTGAGTGATACGTACAGTGTCGCCGTCAGCTATGGCGACGTTCTCGGCTGGATTGATTATGATGCGGCTTCGCGTTCTGCGACGGTGAATCTCGCGGATGAGAAGGGACGTGCAGCTGCGGAGGCTTTCCTCGCGACCGATCATGAGGTCGAGGTGCCGCATGAGACGCTGATGGACTTCACGAAGGAGACCGTCACTCCGCTCGCGGATCGGGAGAGCTTTGAACTGGCTCTCACGCGCCTGTGGAATGAGACGAACGTCCAGGTGGACTGGTCGCGCCCGGTTGACTATGTGAAGTCGCACCCGCATTACTGAGGGAGCGCGAAAGCGCTTTCTCCTACGTTTGACGCCGTCCTTGGGGGGATGGTGGGAGGAGTTTTTATGATTCGAATTGGTATTCTTGGTTATGGCAATCTCGGCCGCGGTGTGGAGTATGCGGTCGAGGCAAATGAGGATATGGAGCTGGTCGCCGTCTTTACACGGCGCGACCCCGCATCGGTGAAGCCGCGCACGAACGTGCCGGTTGTCCATGCGGACAAGGCGGCGGAGTGGAAGGATAAGATCGACGTTCTGATCCTCTGCGGCGGCTCTGCGACCGATCTGCCCGAGCAGACGCCGGCGTTTGCCAAGCTGTTCAATGTGGTGGACAGCTTCGACACGCACGCAAAGATTCCCGCGCATTTCGCGGCGGTGGATGCGGCGGCAAAGGGGGCAGGGCACGTCGGTGTGATCTCGGTCGGCTGGGATCCGGGGATGTTCTCGCTTGCACGTGTCTATGGCAATGCGGTGCTGACGAACGGTGCAGACTACACGTTCTGGGGACGCGGCGTCAGTCAGGGGCACTCGGATGCGATTCGCCGTGTGCCGGGTGTCAAGGATGCCAAGCAGTATACCGTTCCCGTTCCTGCCGCGCTCGATGCCGTGCGCAGCGGGGCAAATCCGACGCTCTCGACGCGTGAGAAGCATACGCGCGAGTGCTACGTCGTGCTCGAGGAGGGCGCGGATGCGGCTGCCGTGGAGAAGGCGATCGTGACGATGCCGAACTACTTCGCGGACTACGATACGACGGTGCACTTCATCAGCGAGGAGGAGCTGCAGCGTGACCATGCGGGGTTGCCCCATGCGGGTTTTGTCGTTCGCTCGGGCGCGACGGGCAAGGATGGCGAGCACAAGCACGTCATTGAGTTCAACCTGAAGCTCGACTCGAACCCCGAGTTCACGGCGTGTGTTCTCGCGGCGTATGCACGTGCGGCACACCGCCTTGCGTCCGAGGGGCAGACGGGCTGCAAGACCGTGCTCGACATCGCCCCTGCCTATCTCTCAGCGCGGAGCAGTGAGGAGCTTCGTGCGGCTTTGTTGTAAAATCCAGTGCCTCGTGCATTTTTGCACGGGGCACTTTTGTATTGGTGCTGTGGCATTTGCAGAAAGGAGGAGCAGCATGGGCTTGCTTCGGCGATTTTTTGGTAATTTTGAGAAACCACAGGGGACGATGGGCAGGGTCGTTGTTGCGATGATGAATCGCGGGCATGTTGGGATTGCAGCATGGGGGCTCTCGCATCTGGATCTGCGCGGGGACGAGCACGTTCTCGACTGCGGATGTGGCGGCGGGGCGAACCTCGCGAAATTTTTGCAGATGCTCCCCACAGGGGATGTGACGGGGCTGGACTATTCGACGGTTTCCGTGGAGAAGGCACGTGAGGTGAACCGTGCGGCAATCGAGGTGGGACGGTGCACGGTCATGCAGGGGAATGTATTGGAACTGCCATTTGGTGATGGGCAGTTCGATGTTGTGACTGCGTTTGAAACAATCTACTTTTGGCAAGAGATTGCCCATTGCTTTACGGAGATGCACCGCGTACTGAAATCCGGCGGCGTATTCATGATAACGAACGAGACGAGCGGCAAGACGGGTGCACATGAAAAGTGGCAGAAACTCGTTGATGGAATGTCTGTCTATACGGGTGAGGAACTCGAACCGCTGCTCATGGGTGCGGGCTTTGCACGCGTGGAGATTGACGAGGATTTGAAGGCGGATCGCCTCAATGTTCGGGCGTACAAGGCGTGAGATTTTTCTTTTGCAAATGAAGAAAGCGTCCCGTATCGGCGGGACGCTTTTGCTATTTCGCCGAACGACATTTTCTGCTATAGTAAGGGCATAGACTGGATGAGAAAGGAGTGCTGCTATGGCGATTACACCGCCGACACCGCCGCCCCCCCCCTCGCCGCCAAAGATCACACTCGGGGATGCGGCGCGTGACGCACAGGCGAATCAGACGCATACGACGGGCGATGCACAGGCGGAGCAGCAGGCGCGTGACTCGGTGGCACAGGGCAACGGCGCACTCTCCAAGACAACGACGGGGGCACCAAAGACGGGGGAAAATGCGGCGGAGCGTCCGAATGCCGCCGCCCGTACGGATGCGGCAAAGGGGGACTCCGTCAGTACGTCTGCCTCGAAGGTGGATCGCGGGACGAAGGTCGAGGGGCAGACGGGCGCAGATGTCGCAAACGGTCTCGACATGGCACAGGAGAATGCCGTGCTCAAGCAGCAACTTGCAAATACGGAACAAAAGCCGCCCGAGATACCACAGTCCTACACGGCGACGAGCGGTCTTTACTGGGCGGGGATGATCGTCGTCGCATTGGTGCTCGGTGTTGTATTCTTCCGCCGTTTCTTCCAAAAGAAGCCCGAGGCTGCCGTGACGGAAGAGCCATCCCTCGGGGAGCGCATTCTCGCGCGTGATCAGGAGCGTACGGTGCGCGCACACGAGTCGCACGCGCAGGATACGGAGCGAGCGCATACGGAACGGGGCGCACACGACGAGCTCCTTGCAGCGGCAGAGCAGACGCGCCGTGCACGCGACACACGCAGTGAGATCCTGCCGGAGTTCACGGGGCTGACGGCGGGCGAGGCACTCGCACGTCTGATGGAGGAGGAGCCGACTGCGGCGCACACGCCGTCAACTGTGGATGCCCCGCCGCATACCATACGCACGCGTGTCGCCGTACCGAGGCCCGCTGCACAGGCACATAGAACGACGAAACAAACGCCGCCCGTACCACCCCCGACCATGCCCTCAGTGCAGAAAGCACCTGTAAAAAGCACAGAGAAGCAGGAGAATGCAGAGGAGAAGCCTCGCTTTGAGGTGCGCGTTTAGGATGGTGAGCGCGTATACACGCATGCAGCACCTAAAACATATTGACAAATGCTCATGCGTCGGCGATAATGAAGAAGTTTTCACGAAAATACTTGCAGTGCGGCGGGGAGGAGATTGCTTCTATGAAACATGTGCTGTCCGTCTTTGTGGAGAACCAGACCGGAGTTCTGGTGCGCGTCGTGAGTATGTTTTCACGGCGCGAGTTCAACATCGACAGCCTGTCTGTCGGCGTGACGGAGTCGCCGGATTTCTCGCGCATCACGGTTGTGATGCAGGGGGATGGAAATCTCGTTGAGCAGATGATCAAGCAGCTGGAGAAGATGCCCGTTGTGCGGGCGGTTCAGCGACTGGACGAAAAGAACGCGGCGTGCCGCGGTATGACGCTCATCAAGGTGCGTGCGGACGACGACAATCGTCTCGACGTGCTCAAGATGGGCGAGCTGTTCCGCGCACACGTCGTCGATGTGGAGTCCGCTTCGATCATCTTTGAGATCACGGGCGGCGATGACAAGGTGACGGCGTTTCTGAAGGTGATCAAACCCTACGGCATTGTCGAGGTCATTCGCACGGGGCTCATTGCGCTCGAGCGGGGGGAACACACAATTTATGAACATTGTGAGGAGAGGGAGTACTATGGCAAAAACTTACTATGATCAGGATGTCAACTGGAGCGTGCTCGAGGGCAAGACGGTCGCGGTCATCGGCTACGGCAGCCAGGGTCACGCGCATGCGCTGAACCTCAAGGACAGCGGCGTGAATGTCGTTGTCGGTCTCTATGCGGGATCGAAGTCGGCAAAGCTCGCTGAGGAAGACGGTCTGAAGGTGCTTCCCGTGGCAGAGGCGGTCAAGGCTGCGGATGTCACGATGATCCTCATTCCGGATGAGAAGCAGGCGGCTCTCTACAAGAGTGAGATTGCGCCGAACCTGAAGTCCGGCAGTGCGCTTGCGTTCGCACATGGCTTCAACATCCATTTCAACCAGATCGTACCCGCCGACGATATCGACGTGTTCATGGTCGCGCCGAAGGGCCCGGGACATCTCGTGCGCCGTACGTTCCGCGAGGGCGGCGGCGTGCCGGATGTGTTCGCGGTCGGTCAGGATGCGACGGGCAAGTGCTTTGACTTAGCTTTGGCCTACGCGCGAGGTATCGGCGGCACGCGTTCGGGCGTCATTCAGACGACGTTCCAGGAGGAGACGGAGACCGATCTCTTCGGTGAGCAGGTCGTCCTCTGCGGCGGCGTGACGCACCTCATCCAGAACGGCTTTGAGACGCTGATCGAGGCGGGCTATCAGCCGGAGATTGCGTATTTCGAGTGCTTCCACGAGATGAAGCTCATCGTTGACCTCATGTATGAGGGCGGCATGGCAAAGATGCGCAAGTCCATTTCCGATACGGCGGAGTACGGCGACTATATGACCGGCCCGCGCATCATCACCGAGGAGACGAAGGCAGAGATGAAGCGTGTTCTCGCCGAGATCCAGGACGGCACGTTTGCGCGCCGCTGGCTCACGGAGAACAATGCGGCAGGGCGTGCGAACTTCCTCGCAGAGCGCCGCATCCACGCAGAGCATCCAATCGAGGAGGTCGGCAAGGAGCTGCGCGGCATGATGTCGTGGCTCAAGGACGGCGCGGATCTCCGCAAGGACTAAAAGCGCGGTTTTTCAAAAACGATCAAAGGGGGCTGCACAGCCCCTTTTTCTGTATGTTTTGGTTCTATGGTAATGTTACGGAATGCTGCCGTACTTGCTCCACTAGGGTTTGCTTAGGAGCATCGCACAGCTCTGGTTTAGATTTTCAGTAACATATGATAAAGAGGCTATATTTTTGGAGGGCAATATGGGCATGAATATGAGCGAGAAGATTCTCGCACGCCATGCGGGACTGGATCACGTCGAGCCGGGGCAGCTCGTGACGTGCCGTCTCGACATGGTGCTCGCAAACGATGTGACGGGGCCGCCGTCGATCAAGGAGTTTGAAAAGACGGGACGCCCCGTCTTTGACCGCACGAAGATCGCGCTGATCCCCGATCATTTCCAGCCGGCAAAGGACATTAAGTCCTCGGAGCTGGCGAAGATCATGCGCGACTTTGCACGCAAACATGACATCCTGCACTACTATGAGCAGGGGCGTGTCGGCATCGAGCACGTCATTCTCCCCGAAAAGGGTATCGTCGGCCCCGGTATGCTGACGATCGGCGCGGACTCGCATACCTGCACCTATGGCGCGGTGAATGGCTTTTCGACAGGTGTCGGCACGACCGATCTCGCAGTCGGCATGGCGACTGGCGAAGCGTGGTTCAAAGTGCCCGAGGCGATCAACGTGCATCTGACGGGCAAAAAGCCCGCCGACATCAGCGGCAAGGATGTCATTCTGACGCTCATCGGCATGATTGGTGTGGACGGTGCGCTCTATCAGAGCCTTGAGTTCACGGGCGAGGGCGTGGCGGAGCTGACCATGACCGACCGTCTGACGATTGCCAACATGGCGATCGAGGCGGGCGGCAAGAACGGTATTTTCCCATACGATGATGTGTGCAAAGAATACGTTGAGGGGCGCATGACGGGGACATTTGAGCCCGTGAACCCCGACCCCGACGCGAGCTATGCACGCACGGTGGAGATCAATCTCAGCGAACTGCGTCCCGTCGTTTCGTTCCCACATCTGCCGGAGAACACGAAGCGCGTGATGGACATTGCAGAACCGATTGCAATCGACCAAGTGGTAATTGGTTCGTGCACGAACGGGCGGCTGGAGGATATGGAGATCGCAGCCGAAATACTCAAGGGGCATGAGGTGCACCCGCATGTCCGCTGCATCATCATCCCCGGCTCGCCGTGGGTCTATCAGGAGTCGATGCGGCGCGGCTATCTTGACATCTTTATGGATGCGGGCGCGGCGGTCTCGACACCGACCTGTGGGCCGTGTCTCGGCGGCTACATGGGCATCCTCGCCGCGGGTGAGCGGTGCGTGTCGACGACGAACCGCAATTTCCGCGGGCGTATGGGACACGTTGACAGCGAGGTCTATCTCGCAGGTCCGCACGTTGCGGCGGCGAGTGCAATACTGGGGCGGATTGCAGCCCCCGAGGAGGTGGCGTGATGTTCGAGGGTAAGGTCTGGAGGTACGGCGACAACATCGACACGGACGTTATCATCCCTGCGCGGTATCTGAATACGTTCGAGCCGAAGGCGCTCGCGGCGCACTGCATGGAGGACATCGACACGACGTTCGCCGGAAATGTGGCCCGGGGTGATATCATGGTCGGCGGGCGCAATTTCGGCTGCGGTTCTTCGCGTGAGCACGCGCCGATTGCGATTGCGGCATCGGGCGTGCCTGTCGTGATTGCGGCGAGCTTTGCACGCATCTTCTACCGCAACGGCATCAACATCGGTCTGCCGCTCCTTGAGATCGGCGACGATGTGAAGAAGATCAGCGCGGGCGATCGTCTGCGCGTGGACACGGCGACGGGGGCGATTGAGAATCTGACGACGGGCGATACGTTCCACGCACATCCCCTGCCGGGCTTCGTGCAGGACATCGCGCGCGCGGGCGGGCTTTTGAACTACATCCGCGAGAATGGAGGCTTCCGTCATGGCGTATAAGATAGCAGTCGTCCCCGGCGATGGCATCGGCCAGGAGATCACGACGGAAGCCGTACGCGTTCTCAAAGCCGTCGATGCGAAATTCTCACTCGGGCTGACGTATGAGACACGCGACGCGGGTGGTACGGCATACGATAAATTTGGCACGCCGCTGCCCGAGGACACCCTCGCGGTCTGCAAGGCATCGGACGGTGTGCTCTTCGGCGCGGTCGGCGGGACGAAGTGGGACAGTGTGGAGCCTGCCCTGCGCCCCGAGCGTGCGATTTTGGGACTTCGCAAGGGGCTCGGTCTCTATGCGAACCTGCGCCCTGTGAAGGTCGCGGATGCACTGATTGAGCACTCGCCGCTGAAGCCGGAACTCGTGCACGGTGTCGACCTCGTCATCGTGCGCGAGCTGATCGGCGGCATCTACTTCGGAGAGAAATGCGAGTCCGAGCAGGTGGACGGTGCGGAGCGTGCGTGGGACATGGAGAACTACTCCGTCCCCGAGGTGGAGCGCATCGCACGTCTCGCGTTCGAGACAGCGCGTCTCAGACGCGGCAAGGTTACATCCGTGGACAAGGCGAATGTGCTCGCGACCTCGCGGCTCTGGCGGCGTACGGTGACGGCACTTGCATCGGAGTACGGTGATGTCGCGCTCGACCATCTCTATGTGGACAACTGCGCCATGCAGCTTGCTGTGCGTCCGACCCAGTTCGACGTGATCGTGACGGGCAACCTCTTTGGTGACATTCTCTCCGACGAGGCGGCGGTGATCGGCGGCTCGATCGGTCTGATGCCGTCCGCGTCCATCGGCACGGGGACGAGCCTCTTTGAGCCGATTCACGGCAGTGCGCCCGACATCGCAGGGCAGGGCATTGCGAACCCGCTCGGTACGATCCTCTCGGCGGCGATGCTCCTGCGCTATGCACTCCATGAGGAGGAGGCTGCTGCTGCGGTCGAGGCGGCGGTGGATGCTGCACTCGCGGACGGCAAGCGCACGGCGGACATCTACATTGCGGATACGGGCTGCACGAAGGTCGGTACGACGGAGATGACCGACGCGGTGCTTGTGTATTTGTAAGGAGCGGCTCTAGGGAAGCACTGATAAATTCAGCCACGCCATCTTAGCGCATCTTTTTTGCCCGCTTTTCGTTAGCAAATCCTCCACATAGCTTTGGCTATGCGTCCGGTTTGCTGCCTCAATCGGACGAAAAAATCTGTGCCAATCTGACGGACTTCATTTTATCAGCGATTCCCTAAGGAAACACTGATAAATTCTTTTGTTGCACGATTGAGCTCCAAAATATTACAATAGAGGAAAACAGCAACACGACGAGAGAGAGGCAACATTATGGT
>NZ_DBHIVL010000023.1:0-32871 GCF_057271695.1 Centipeda sp. (in: firmicutes) | reverse complement strand
TATGCGTCCGGTTTGCCTCCTTGTTCGGACGAAAAAATCTACGCCAATCTGAGGGGCTATTTTATCAGCGATTCCTTTATCAGCCATAAGAAGGAGATATCCATGTTTGGCATTGGCGTACCCGAGCTTATTTTGATTTTGGTCGTGGGACTCATCGTCTTTGGCCCCGGCAAGCTGCCCGAGATGGGGCGCTCGCTCGGCAAGGGCATCCGCGAGTTCCGCAAGGCATCGAACGCTCTGACTGCGGCGATCAATGCCCCTGAGCCGCCGCCCGCACCGCCTGCAACTACACCTGCGGCGCAGCCCGCTGCCCAGCCTGCACAGACGGTACAGGCGACGACGGAAGTACCTGCCGCAGCACCGACACCCACGGCAACGCCGACCGCAGCTACCGCAGTGGCGGCAGTCGAGGCGCACAAGGCAGAGCAGAATACATCTGCGATGGAGAATAAAGCACAGTAACGGATCTTTATAGGAGGTTCTTATGTTTGGTCTGGGAGTTCCCGAACTCGTCCTCATCCTTATCATCGGTCTCGTAGTCTTCGGCCCCGGTCGCCTGCCCGACATTGGCAAGGCACTCGGCAAGAGCATCAAGGAGTTCAAGTCGGCAAACAACGAGAAGGACGATGCCCGCACGGAGATCAACGTCACCGAGGAAGCAAAGAAACTCGAGAACGGCGAGAGCAAAGAGGCAAAGAGCTGACCCATGACGGAGGAATCGAAAGAAGTCGGTGCAGGAGCATCGCAGGGAGCAGCGAGCGGGGAACAGTCCGCCGCGCTGCCCGTCGACGCTCCGCCGGTGACGACACCCACGCCGCATACGCCGTCGGAGACGGCGGAGGATACTGCGGCAGACGATGACGGCAGCATGACGCTCATTGCGCACCTTACGGAACTGCGCTCGCGTCTCATCAAGTGCCTACTCGCCATCGCGGTTGGCTCCGGTGTCGGCTACTACTTCATTGACGACATCATGCACTATCTGACCGTCCCGGTCGGAAAGCTTTACTATATGCAGCCCGCAGAGGCGTTCTTTACCTACATCAAGATCGCTGTCGTCGTGGGCTTTCTTCTCGCTCTGCCCGTCATCTTCTATCACGTGTGGCGGTTCTTCCTGCCCGCACTTACGCGGGCGGAGCGGCTTGTCCTCGGGATCGTCGTGCCCGTCTCGGTCATTCTCTTCTTCCTCGGGCTTGCGTTCTCGTTCTTCCTCGTCTTCCCGGCGGCGATCATGTTCTTCAAGGGCTTTGGCAACGAAGAACTCGAAGCACTCTTCTCCGTGAACCGCTATTTTGAGTTCGTCATCATGTTCGTGCTGCCGTTCGGCTTCGTCTTTGAGCTGCCGCTCGTCATCACGATTCTCGGCAAGCTGGGCTTTATCTCATCCGCATTTTTGCGCAAGTACGCCCGCATTGTCATCTTTCTCTCGTTCATCATCGCCGCCGTGATCTCGCCGACACCCGACGTATTCACACAGTCGATGATTGCACTGCCGATGATCGTTCTGTACGGCGTTGGCTATCTGATTGTTCGCTATATACTCAGAAAATAGGAGGGAACATCTTGGCATATAAGGATCTGCGCGAATACATCGCTGCGCTTGAGGAGCGCGGACTTCTGAAACGCATCACGGCAGAGGTCGATCCCGAGCTTGAAATCACCGAAATTACGGATCGCATCTCAAAGCGCGAGGGGGCGGAGAACGTCGCCCTGCTCTTTGAGAACGTCAAGGGCTCGAAGATGCCCGTTCTCATGAACGCATTCGGCAGCTACGAGCGCATGTCGCTCGCGTTCGGTGTGGAGAAGCTCGACGACATCGCTGATGAGCTTACAGAGATCCTCAAGATTCCGCACATCTCGCTCCAGAACAAGATGAACCTCATGACGCTGATCCCGATGGCGCGCAAGGCGATCAACTTCCCGAAATACGTGAAGAATGCGCCCTGCCAGGAGGTCATCGAGACGGAGAATCCGAACCTCGACGAGATCCCCATTCTGAAATGCTGGCCGGATGACGGCGGCCCGTTCGTGACCCTGCCGCTCGTCTTTACGAAGAACCCCGCGACGGGCAAGCGCAACGTCGGCATGTACCGACTGCAGAAGTACGACAGCCGCACGACGGGGATGCACTGGCACATCCACAAGAACGGCGCGGAGAACTTCCGTGATATGAAGGCACGCGGCGGTGAGCGCATCGAGGCGGCGGTCGCGATCGGCACCGACCCCGTTGTCACCTATGCGGCGACGGCACCGCTCCCGCGTGACATCGACGAGATGGTCTTTGCGGGCTTCCTGCGCCACAAATCCGTCGAGATGGTGAAGTGCATCACTGTCGATCTCGAAGTGCCCGCGACGGCGGAGATCATCCTTGAGGGATATGTCGACACGAACGAGATGCGCCGCGAGGGGCCGTTTGGCGATCACACGGGCTACTATTCGCTCGCGGACGACTATCCTGTCTTTCACATCACGGCGATTACGCATCGCAAGAACCCGATCTACTCCGCGACGGTCGTCGGCAAGCCGCCGATGGAGGACTGCTTCCTCGCCAAGGCGACAGAGCGCATCTTCCTGCCCCTCTTGAAGCAGATGCTGCCCGAGGTCGTCGATGTCAATATGCCGCTTGAAGGCGTGTTCCACGACTGCATCGTCGTCTCCATCAAGAAGCAGTTCCCGATGCACGCGCGCAAGGTCATGCACGCACTCTGGGGCATGGGACAGATGATGAACGTCAAGATGATCATCGTCGTGGATGCGCACGTCAATGTGCAGGACATGAAGGAAGTCTGGTGGCGCGTCTTCAACAACATCGACGCGAAGTATGACCTTGAGATCGTGCAGGGGCCTCTGGACGTGCTCGATCACTCCTCGCCGATGGCAAAGTGGGGCTCGAAGCTCGGCATCGACGCGACGAAGACATGGCCGGAGGAAGGGCACGCACGCGAGTGGCCCGATGAGATCGAAATGTCGGAGGATATTGTAAAACGTGTCAATGAACGGTGGAAGGAGTTCGGTCTGGATTGAGCTGGTGGATGGAGCGTCTGCGGGCGCACATGAACAATACCGCCTTTCATCATACGGTGTTCTCCCTGCCGTTCGCGCTCATGGGTGCGCTTCTGGCGGCAGGGGGGAACCCCCCGCTCGGTGAGCTCGGCTGGATCGTGCTCGCCATCACGGCAGCGCGCTCGGCGGCACTCGCTCTCGACAACCTCGCCGATCTGAAATACGACAAGCAGCAGCCCCGCCTCGCCTATCGTGCGATGGTGCAGGGGCGCGTGACAAAGAAGGAGGCGCTCGTCTTTATAGGCGTGTGCCTCCTTGTGCTTGTATTTGCAGTCCTGCAGCTGAATCCCGTCTGCATCCGCCTCCTGCCGTTTGCCGCCGCGCCCTTCCTCATCTATCCGTACATGAAGCGCGTGACGGGCTGGGTGCACATCTTCCTCGGCATTGCCATCGGCATGGCACCTGCGGGCGGCTGGGTGGCGATCAGTGGCAAGATCGAACTGCCGATGATCGTCCTCTTCATTGCCGTCGCGCTCTGGATAGCGGCGTTCGATGCGATGTACGGATCGCAGGACGAGGAGTTCGACCGCAGTCAGGGACTCCACTCCCTTGCGGTCACGTTCGGCGCACACGGGGCGTTCCAGATCGCGCGTGCGATGCACGTTCTGTCGATCATCCTCTTTGTGCTGCTCGGTGTGATGATGAATCTCGCATTCCCGTACTACATCGGCGTCGCCATCGCAGTGGGAACGCTCATCTATCAGCACCGCATCGCCAGCCCAACGGACTTCTCGCGCGTCACGCAGATGTATTTTATGAGAAACGGGATTGTTTCCATCGCAATTTTTGTCTTTACGTGGATTAGTTATTTGGTGTAAGGAAACACTGGGAAAAGGAGAGCATCATGGCACGCATACTGTATGGCAAGGAGTTTGCCGCGCGCATCAAGGCGAGTGCCGAGCATGGCGCAATCGCTCTGCGTGAACGCGGCGTCCATCCGCGTCTTGCCGTCATCATCGTGGGCAATGACCCCGCCTCGGAGGTCTATGTCCGCAACAAGGAGAAATCTTGCGCGGAGCTGGGGATACGCTCGCGTCACATATCACTGCCCGCTGAGACCACGCGGGAGGAACTGCTCGCCTGTATCGACGAGCTCAACGCCGATGAGGAAGTGCACGGCATTCTTGTGCAGCTGCCGCTGCCCAAGCCTCTTTCGGAGAGTTCGGAGGAGGTGCTGAGCCGCATCGATCCGCGCAAGGATGTGGATGGCTTCCATCCCGTGAGCGTCGGACACCTCTTTCTCGGCACACCGGGGCTGCGCCCCTGTACGCCGGCGGGCTGCATCCGTATGCTCGAATATGCGGGGATACGGATGGAGGGCGCACACGCGGTCATCATCGGGCGCAGCAATATCGTCGGAAAGCCGATGGCGATGCTGCTCCTCGAACGGCACGCGACCGTGACCCTCTGCCACTCACGGACGAAAAATCTCGCCGCACTCACGCGTGAGGCGGATATCCTCGTTGCGGCGGTCGGGCAGCCGCATTTCGTCACAGCAGATATGGTGAAGCCGGGAGCGACGGTGATTGATGTCGGCATCAATCGCATTGCACCGAAGAAGCTCGTTGGCGATGTGGATTTTGAGGCGGTGGAGCAGGTCGCAGGTGCGATCACGCCCGTACCCGGTGGGGTGGGGCTGCTGACGGTTGCGATGTTGATGGAGAACGTCGTACAGGCAGCGAAGGCGCAGACGGAAGCGGGAGGAGAGTGACAACGATGAAGTCGGATGTAGAGATTGCACGCGCGGCACAGCTGCGCCCCATCGCGGAGATTGCAAAGACGCTCGGCATTGCTGAAGAGCACATCGAGCCGTACGGCAGGTATAAGGCGAAGCTGACGCCTGAGGCATTTGCGGACACGCACGGAAAGCAGGGGAAGCTGATCCTCGTCACGGCGATCAACCCGACCCCTGCGGGCGAGGGAAAGACGACAACGAGCGTCGGACTTGCCGACGCGCTCCACCTGCAGGGCAAGAAAACCATTGTCGCCCTGCGTGAGCCGTCGCTTGGCCCGTGCTTTGGCATGAAGGGCGGCGCGGCAGGTGGCGGCTATGCGCAGGTCGTGCCGATGGAGGACATCAACCTCCATTTTACGGGGGACTTTCACGCCATTACGACGGCGCACAACCTCCTCGCTGCACTGATTGACAATCACATCTTTCAGGGCAACGCGCTCGATCTCGATGTGAACCGCATTGTGTGGAAGCGCGTGCTTGACATCAACGACCGCGCCCTGCGCCACGTCGTCACGGGGCTTGGCGGGCGCGTGCACGGCGTGCCGCGTGAGTCCGGCTTTGACATCACGGTTGCCTCGGAGATGATGGCGATCCTCTGCCTTGCGGACGGGCTGGCAGATATGAAACGCCGTCTCGGACGCATCCTCATCGGCTGGACGCGCGGCGGACGTCCCGTTCATGCGGATGAACTCGGCGCAACGGGAGCACTGACCCTGCTCTTCAAGGATGCGATCAAGCCGAACCTCGTGCAGACCATCGGCAGAACCCCTGCACTCATCCACGGCGGCCCCTTTGCGAACATCGCCCACGGATGCAGCAGCGTCATGGGGACGAAGTACGCACTGAAATGCGCGGATTACGTCGTCACGGAGGCGGGGTTCGGCGCAGATCTCGGTGCGGAGAAATTCTTTGATATCAAATGCCGCCTTGCAGGGCTGAAGCCCGATGCCGTCGTCATCGTCGCCACCGTGCGTGCGCTCAAGATGAACGGAGGCGTGCCGAAGCACGCACTCGGCACGGAGAACCTCGATGCGCTGAAGCAGGGCGCGGCGAATCTCGAAAAACATATTGAGAACATCAGCAAATTCGGCGTACCCGCCGTCGTTGCCGTCAACGTGTTTCCGACGGATACCGAGGCGGAGCTCCTCCTGCTCGAAGATCTCTGTGCACGGCTCGGTGCGAAGTGTGCACGCTCCGAAGTCTGGGCGAAGGGCGGCGCGGGCGGCCTCGCCCTTGCAGACGCGGTCGAGGATGCGCTCGGAAGAACAGCGGACTTTCATCCAATTTACGATGCCAAGAAATCCATTGCGGAAAAGATTGAAATCATCGCTCGCGAGATCTACGGCGCGGACGGTGTCGACTTTACACCCGAGGCACAGAAGCAGATGGCGGAGATGGAGACGCTTGGCATGACGGAGACACCCGTCTGTATGGCAAAGACCCAGTACTCACTTTCCGACAACCCCGCACTTCTCGGACGTCCCACAGGGTTCCGCATCACCGTGCGCGAGCTGCGTGCGTCTTGCGGCGCGGGCTTTGTCGTCGCGCTCACGGGCAACATCCTCACCATGCCGGGACTGCCGAAGGTGCCGGCGGCAATGGGCATGGACATCACTGAGGACGGGGTGATTACGGGGCTGTTCTGAGGACGATGCATTAGGGGAGAGGGACAATGGCGGAGAAATACGTCGAGGGCGTGCGCGAGTTGATGGCGGCGTACAACGGGAGTGGGGGCGAGGAGCTCTATCATGCACTCTATGAGCTTTGCTATGCGCCGAACGAAGCGGCTCTGCGGGAGAACTACGCCCGCAACGCCGCGCACTATGCGGAAAGGTATGATGCGCCCGTCCTTCCGTCCTACGATGACCTGCCCGTCCTGCTCTTCCCTGTGACGAATGACTATAGCGTGCTGTTTGACAAGACTGTACGAGGATTCTGCATGAATGAGGAGCGCGGTCTCTTTGCACTCCTCCACGTCCTCCTCTTTGCGGATGAGACTGCCATTCCGCAGGCGGCGGAGCGTTTTCGCCGCGCAGAAAATGAGGCGCGGGCGTATGCACTGGCGCAGGAGATCGCGGCGGCGATCCGCGCACAGGATTTCGGCATCGCGGCGCAAGAAATGGCAGAAGAATATCATGAGCTGTGTCCGCATGGAGAGCTTTACGCACTGTTCCATGCGGAGGCGGCTCTTTCTTATGCGGATGTCGCGAATGCCGTGCGCTATGGAGAGGCGGCATACGAACGGCGTAAGATGAACAGCGCGGTGTGCAGTCTCCTCAGCCGTGCCTATCGTGCGGCGGAGTGCTTGGATAGAGCCCTGCTTTTTTGTGTTCTTGCACGAGAAAAGACAGCAATCGATTTTTCTGAGGAGCCGGCAGAACGGGAGAAATGTCTGCAAGCGCTCACCGTTGCCCGCACGAATACACAGTTTGCACCGCTTATTTCGGAAGTCTATTTGACGGAAACAGCGGTTGAAAGTAGGCTTTGCATCCGACTGCTGAAGGAACTGCCGCGCTTTGCTGCGAATATGCCTCGTTATTGGGCGTGTGCTTATAATCCCTATGGGCTTATGCACATTAAGAGCAAGGTGATCGAGTTGATGAATACGGCGACGGAGGTGTATAATTTCCCAATTTTCAATGATTTTATTTTTGATATTATGAAGGCACAGAAAATCTCTGAGTATCGGGGGACACCGGACGGGGGCGATCCCGTGCTCCTCCCTGTTGCTGCACAGTGCCCACATCAGATGATCTGTTTTCATACGGACACATTGGATCGGAACCGTGAATTCAGCGAGGGGGAGTTTAGCTTCTATCGTGTTGAAGAACCTGTGACATTCCATTCAGAGCACCCCTTTTTGGTTGGCGATCCCATTGTGCTTCGACATAGTTCACAACGCAGGAAACTCGTGTTGAACATTCTCACCGACGGGTTTAGTTGGAGAGGGATCTGTGAGAATGCATCTGTACTTATTCCAAATATCTTAAATTTTTTCTCGAAAGGTATTATCTTTGACCAGTCGTTCTCCACGGCGGAGTATACTTATCCTGCGCTTGCAAGCATTGAGACCGGACTCTACCAGCATAAGACCGGGATTGTAAAGCCCGGTATTCCGATGCAACTCGACCCGTTCTATGTGACTGCTTCGGAGCAGATGAAGAAACTTGGTTATTACTGTGTAAATATTCAAGGGGATGCACAGGGAATCTACAATGGTGTTACACGGGGCTTTGATCGGCTGATTGTGAACCATTGGATGCAGCGTGCCATGGATGGCGTTGAGCGTGTGATGCGACATCTGCAAGCATTTGATGAATGCGATAACTTTCTCTTTATGCACTTCGCAGACACACATCCCTTTAATGCGGATGTCAGCACCCCTGCATACGCTTCCGTACATCTTGCGTTAGAGGATGTATTGCAGGTGCAGGATCGCGAGAAGTCTGTCTTTCTAAAGCCAAACCCGCTGAGCCAATACGTCAACTGCAGTGAGATTCGGGCGATGGATCGGCAGCTCGGATATCTCTTTGACTACCTTACTTCGCACTATGACGATGATGAGTATATTGTTCTGCTCTATTCCGACCACGGGACATCGGTGCACGCGCGCAGTCCCTACCTTCTCAGCGAGGAACAGACAGGTGCGGCACTGATGGCCCGCGGTGCGGGTGTTCCTGCGCTTGGGCGTGTGGATGAGCTGACGAGCTCTGTAGACATCTATAAGATTCTCGGGAAGCTCGCAGGCTATCCGATCGACGCGCCCTATCTCGACGGCAACCTGCCCGAGGCATTTGGCGGACAGCGGCGGGAATACACCGTCAGCAACTCCATCTATCCGGGGCAGACGTACAAGATCTGTGTGCGTACGGAGCACTACGCGTTCCATCTCGAAACAGAGGAGTTCACACGCGAGGACGAGACGATCTCGCTTGATCGCTATACCTACCACATACACGAGCGTAGCGAAAGCTATCGCGAGGTGTTTGACGATGCGCTTGCGCGGTATTTTATGGATATCGTCTGGGAGTATACGGAGAGTTTTCGGCGATAAATAAAGCGGCAGCTTCTCTGCAAGGCATTGAGTATTCTCCCTGAGGAGTAGGAATACAACGGTGCAAAGAGTGTGAAACTTATGTGTTGCTGACAGAATGAGGTGGCATATGGACGCATTAAAGGTCGGACGCAGCATCGCATTCCTTCGGAAGCGTTATCGCATGACACAGCGCACATTGGCGGACTGTCTCCATATTAGCGACAAGGCTGTTTCCAAATGGGAACGCGGGCTTGCCGTGCCGGATGTTTCGCTTTTGGGCAAGCTATCTGTGATTCTTGATACGGATATCGAAAGCATCCTGGAGGGGAATATTGCGAGTTTTGACGTACGTTGGAACGGCGTGCTGACTATGGAGTATCCGGAAGGGATGGAGGCATCCACTCTTATCTATGATAAACCGGCGGTTTACCTGCAACTCGCTTATTTTATGCTGGCGGGGGTAACCGATATACATATTCAAGGAAAATCTTCTGATATTGAATGGGTGAAAGAACATCTTGACAGCGGAGAACCATTTGGCATCGCTCTCTCCTATGGGGAGGAAAAAGATAGAAATGACGATATAACAGGGATGATGCAAGTGCATGGACTATCATTCCTTTATGGGAAGGATCTGACGAAATCATTTCGACGGATTCTATATGGAGCATACTCTTCCTGCAGACTCGAAAGCTATCAGGGGATACCACTGGGAATCCAATTTGATCGAGCTTCGGCAATGCGTCAGCGGACCAGTTTGAAATTGGAACGCGGCGTTGTGGCGTTTCCAATACAATCGCTTCAGGATCTACATACCGCGTCAAGTCTGATCCATCTGATACAGCAAGCGATGAACGAGAGCATATATTCTTTGCCCGAGGTCGCATATCATCGGGGCTTATTATGTGATGTGACATAAACTGCACGGCGGTTGTCAATCATGGACTTTTGAAGGATAATGAGCGTATCTTTTCTGAAAGAATAGATAGAGGAAAGCGTAAATGAAGCCAACATTATTTAGACGAAGCAGTGTCCATTCAAACGTAATGGAACACAAGATACTTTTTTATAGGGATGGTTTGCATGAATGAACAGATTGTTCTAACAGGTCGTCAGGAGCAGATTCGGGATTTGGATCTGCTTCCCCGATGGGATCGAAGTCTGGTGGACTACCGCAAATACCATCAATATGTGGGACAGAGCGGCATCCGCTACGAGATGACAATGCAGGCGACGCGTGGCTGCCCCTATCGTTGCTTCTACTGTGATGTGCAGAATCTGACGCCCATGCATCGACGTCGCTCTGTGGAGAGTGTGTTCGATGAGGTGAAGTATCTGCATGATATGGGCGTTCGCAAGAGTGAGTTCATTGACGATGCGTTCAATGTCAATGTCAATGCGTTTAAGTCGTTCTTCCGCAAGGTGATCGCGTCCGGGATGGATATGAACTTCTATTTCCAAAGCGGTCTGCGCGGTGATCTGCTGGACAAGGAAGCAATCGACCTCATGGTGGAGGGCGGCACCAAGAGTATGAATCTTGCACTGGAGAGCGCATCCCCGCGCTTGCAGAAGATGATGGGGAAGTATCTGCAGATCGACCGCCTGCGCGAGAACCTCGCCTATATCGTCGAGAAATACCCGCAGATCATCGTCGGCCTCAATGCGATGCACGGCTTCCCAACGGAGACGGAGGAGGAAGCGCAGGCGACACTTGATTTCATCATGGATGTGAAGTGGCTGCATTTCGCGCATCTGCATAATGTGCGCATCTTCCCAAACTCAAGGCTGGAGCAGGTCGCACTTGAGAACGGCGTGACGAAGCAGGAAATCGAAGAGTCGTTGACGCTGCCATATCACATCATTCCTCCGACGATCAAACTCGATCCCGACTTCTCACGCAAGCTGCGGCTCGGTTTCGTCCATCGGTATGTGCTCAGTCCGAAACGTCTGCGCCATGTGTTGCGGCATCAGCTTGCAGTCATGAATGAGGAAGAGCTGATCTATAAGTACCGCACGATTTTTCCGACACACATCGAGACGCTGGGCGATATTCTGCGCCTTGCGAAAATCAAGCGTGAAGAAATTAATATATCGAAAATGCCGAAGGCGGATGTGCCGCATATCGCCTATCCGAAGCGGGCGCAGAAGGCGGCGGAAGGCGCACTGCGCATTCTCTTCCTTGATGCGAGTCACTTCTTCTCGGCGGACCGCTCGAACGAAATCAACGCCGTGGAACCACCGCTTGGCGGCATGGCGATTCTCTCGTATCTGAACGAGAAATTCGGCGCACGCATTTACGGTGAGATCGTAAAGACGGGTGTCGATGTCGATACGATGGAGGAGCTGCGCGAGAAGGTCAAGGCATTTCGACCTCATCTTCTCATGATGCGGACGCTGACGTATTACAAGGATTTCTTTGTGGATGTCGTGGCAGAACTCCGAAAGATCTTGCCCGATGTCCCCATCGTGGCGGGAGGACCGCATCCGACGATTGATCCGGAGGATTGTCTCTGCCGTGCCGGTGTCGATGTCTGTGTCATCGGTGAGGGCGAGATTATCTGCGGTGATCTCGTTGGTCAGATGCTGGAAGGGGGGCGGTTTCCCGATACAAAGATGCTGCAGAACATCAAGGGCATTGCATTCCGTTTGGATGGACAGATACATCTCAAGGCAGTCGTGCCGAACGGCAAGAAGGCGACATACGCGCGCTATCCGCTGTGGGTGCGGGCAGGAACAGAAAAGGCAGTGAACGTATGATTCTGGGAATATACTGTGCGGGCAACCTAGGCAGGGTGTTTTATGATCTGGCCGTGCGCATCAATGCGGCACAAGTGCGCTGGGAGAAGATTGTATTCGTTGACGATGTGTATGAAGGCACATCGTTCTACGACGGGGCAGAAGTTCATCGTCTCGCTGCATGGAAAGAGCCGAAAGAAAATGTCGAGATTGTAATTGCAAACGGTACGCCGCGTGGCCGCAAGGCGATCTACAATCGTGTTGTGGGCGAGGGGTATCGCCTGGCAACGCTTGTTTCGCCGACCGTCATCGTCTCCCCGTCTGCACGGCTGGGAGCGGGGGTTGTCATATTGGATTATGCGACTGTGTTCTCCAACGCAGTGATTGATGAGAATGTGCTGATCTCGGCGTATTCTGCGGTCGGACACGATGTCTTTGTAGGGGCGCACAGCGACATTCAGACCAATACGATTCTCGGCGGCAATGTGTGCATAGGGGAGGGGACGTTCCTTGGTCTTTCTGTGACCGTGAAGGAGGAACTCTCCATCGGGAGTAACACGATTATCGGCATGGGGGCGGTCGTCAGCCGGGAGATTGGTGACAATGTCATCGCTGTCGGTGATCCCGCTCGTGCCGTCCGACGCAATGAAGACGGCATCGTTTTTCGGGAGCATTCGTAAGGAAGGCTTTCCGCAGGAGGGAGGGGGATGGTGTGGTATACGAGAAACTGACACAGATCGGTGCTTTGGAAATGCAGGAGTATCAGCAGAACCGTCATCCATGGATGTTTGTTGATGAAATCCTGGAGGTGGTGCCCGGGAAAAATGCAAAGGGATATAAGAAGTTCACAGACAGCGAGTGGTTTTTCCCCGGACATTTTCCAGATGATCCGAATGTTCCAGGGCTGATCCAGACGGAGGCAATGGAGCAGGTTTTTTTGATGACGTTCCTGACGCTTCCCGCATACAAGGGGAAGAAGACGGGATGTGTCGATGTGCGAAGCCGTTACATGAAAAAGCTCATCCCCGGCAATCGGCTGGATATCGAAGCGGAGCTGACAAGCTTCAAGCGAGGGATTGCAAAAGGCGCAGCGAAAGGCTACGTCGGAGGAGAGCTTGTCTGCACGGCAGAGTTCGTGCTCACCATTCCGGAAGTAATCGAGGAATTTCGTGTGAAGGCCGAGAGGCTGTAAGTAGAAAGGTGAAGTATCATGACCAATTTGGAAAAGTACAACGAAGCGTTTATCTCCTCGTTCAATGTGGAGGAGGAAGCACTTGCGACGCTCGAATATCAGGGCGTGAAGGAATGGGACAGCATCGGACATATGTCGCTGGTCTCGGAGCTGGAGGATGCGTTCGATATTGAGATGGAGACGGATGATATCGTCGATTTCTCCGGCTATGAGAAGGGCAAGGAGATCATGAAGAAGTACGGGGTGGAACTTTAAGCGTATGGACGAGCAGAAAGGATTCAGCCTCGATGGGTATGCGCTGCAGAAGTATCAGCCGAACCGATACCCGTTTTTGATGATCGACTATGTGACGGAGGTCGTTCCCGGCAAGCGTGCGAAGGGGTATAAAAATCTCTCGAACAATGAGTGGTATTTTCCCAAGCACTTTGAGGGGCATCCGAATATGCCGGGAGCACTTCAGCTTGAGGCACTCGCGCAAATGCTGACAGTCGCTATTACAACCCTGCCCGGTATGGCGGGGTATGCCACGCACGCGATGAAGCATGTCGTGCGCTTTCGCAAGGAGATTTTCCCGGGAGAGCGGCTCGATATTGAAACCGAAGTCAAGTCGTGGAAGCGTGGAATCTGTATTGGAACGGGTAGGGGCTATACGAATGGAACGCTCGCCTGTGAGGCGGAAATGACGATTACTATACCAGAGATTTTCAAGGAGTATTTGCCGGATCACGGAGCACGCGAATGAGCATTATGGAAAAGCCGCAGGCCGTGGCAAAGATGCATCGCCTTTACCGCAATATTAAAAAGAACGGCGGGCGCATCGGAACCAACCTGCGCGTGCTCGAACTGGTCTACAGCAACGCCTGCAATTTCAAGTGCGAACATTGCTCGACGCGTGCGCCGCTCGGCGAGAACGCCGATGAGCTGATGCCGCTCGACAAGGTGGCGCAGCTGGCGGATGAGGCGCATGAACTCGGAATCGTTGAGTGGAATATGCATGGTGGCGAGCTGCTGACGAACAAGGAGCGGCTTTTGGAGTTAATCCGTGTGATAGGGCCGGAACGCTTCTATGTGTTTTTGACATCCAACGGTTTTTTAATGACGAGGGAAACGGCAGAGGAGCTTGCCGAAGCAGGGGTGAACCGTGTCTCCATCAGCATTGACAGCTTTAACCCCAAGGTTCATGATGCCTTTCGTGGAATCAAGGGCGCATACGAGCGTGCGATGCAGGCACTCGAGTATGTGAAAGAGGCGGGCATGGATCCGTTCATGAATATTACCGTCGGCCATTTTAACGCGTTTTCGGAGGATGTGGAGAATCTTTGCCGCTACTCCTATGAGCATGGGTATAAGACGTTCATCAATATCGCGATTCCGTCGGGCAACTGGCAGGGGCATCTCGATGTCGTTGTCGACGACAGGGATCGGGCGCATCTGATGGAGCTGCGCAAGAAGTACGGCAACATCCATCGCGATCTTTGGAATCCATTCGATAAGACAAACGAGGGCGTATTGGGCTGCCAAACGATGAGCAAACTCTACGTTACCCCGAACGGCGATATTTTCCCGTGCTCTTTCATGCACATCAGTCTCGGAAATGTCTACGAGCAGAAGCTGAGGGACATTATTGATTACGGTTACAGCATACGCTATTTCCACGATCACAGTGAGAAATGTCTTGCGGGGGAGGATCTTTCCTTTATTGAGAAGTATATGGTGAACAAGAAGATGTCCGTGATGGAACCGCTTGATGCACGGGAAATCTTCAAAGAGGAAGACTATATCAAATAGGGGAACGCAGATGATTTTAGCAGGAAGAAATGCCGTCGTGACGGGTGCAAATCGTGGCATCGGTGCCGCGATTCTCGCGGAGTTTGCGGCGCGGGGCGCGAATGTGTGGGCGTGCGCCCGCCGTGCAGAGCCCCCGTTCTTGGAGCTGTGCGCTCGGCTTGCGCAGGAGCACGGTGTATGGATTGAGCCGGTAGTCTTTGACATGGCAGACGAGGGCGGCATTCGGGCGGGCGTGCAGCAGATGCGGGAAGGGAAGAAGCCCATTCATATTCTCGTGAATAATGCGGGTGTTGTGCCGGAGAACCGACTTTTCCTGATGGTGGATCCGGCGGAGATGCAGCGTGTTTTCACGGTGAATTTCTTTGCTGCGATGGAGCTGACGCAGCGCGTCGCAAAGCTGATGATCCGCCAAAAGGAAGGGGCGATTGTCAATATCTGTTCGATCGCCGCACTTGACGGAGAGCCGGCGCAGATGGCGTACGTTGCAAGCAAGGCGGCTCTCGTCGGCGCCACGCGCAAACTCGCCTCGGAGCTTGCCGCCTACGGCATTCGCGTCAACGGCATTGCCCCCGGGCTGACGCGGACGGATATGCTCGCCGCGATGGAGGAGGGGCTGCGCGAACGCATGGTTGCATCGACACTTCTGAATCGCCCCGCAGAGCCGCAGGAGATTGCTTCCGTCGCTGCCTTTCTCGCGTCGGATATGGCGAGCTATATCACGGGACAGATTCTTCGCGTGGACGGAGGTATGAGACGATGACGACAGAGGATCTTCGCCGACACGCCGGACGGATGCGGCGCATGGCACTCGACCTGGCATATCGCTGCGGTACCAGTTCGCACCTCGGCGGCGGTTTGTCGATGATGGAGATGTTGTCCGTCCTGTACGGCTACGTGACGAACGCGGCACAGCGCACATTGCCCTATGAGGTGCGGGACAAGTTCATTTTGAGCAAGGGACACGGCGTACTGGGGCTTTACACGGCCCTTGCAGAGTTCGGCATCATCACGCAGGAGCAGCTTGCGAGTTTTCAGCAGGATGGTTCGGACCTCATCGCCCACCCCGTCATGAATGAGGCGATTGGCATCGAATCGTCGAGCGGGAGTCTTGGGCAGGGCATTTCGATGGGGGTCGGTCTTGCCCTTGCGGCAAAGAAAAAAAGCTACCCGTATCAGACGTATGTGCTCTGCGGCAACGGCGAGAGCAACGAGGGTGCCGTCTGGGAGGCGGCGATGAGCGCGGTGCAGTTCGGTCTCGATAATTTTACCCTCATTCTCGACAATAATCGTATGCAGAGCGACGGCGCGAGCGAGTGCATCTTGGATATGTCGGATCGCTATGCCGCTATGCTGCGTGCCGTTGGCTTTGAAACCGTCGAGGTGGACGGGCACGATGTTGCGGCACTGATGAAGGTGTTCCAAAAGGAGCGTGCGGCGGGGATCCCTCATGCAGTCGTCGCCCACACGGTGAAGGGCAAGGGCATCAGTTTTATGGAAGACAACAATGACTGGCATCATAACCGTCTGACGGAAGAGCAGTATCAAAATGCGGTTGCGGAGTTGGGGGAAGCGTGATGGAAATCAAAAAGAGCAAGGCGCGGCTTTGGTCGAATCTTGGTTCGCGCGCCGTCTTTGGCATGGCTCTCCTGGATCTGGCAGAGTGCGGTGTGGATTTTTACGCCATGTCAGGCGATCTCGTCCGCTCTTCCGGCCTTGCACGCTTTCAGGAAATGTATCCCGAACGCTGCATCAACATGGGCATCGCCGAACAGAATATGATCGGTGCTGCGGGCGGCATGGCGAAAGACGGCACGCCAATCTTTGCAACGTCGTTCGCCCCCTTCATTACGATGCGTGCGGCAGAGCAGGTGCGCATGAACATGGGCTATATGCAGCTCAATGTCAAGACGGTCGGCCTTGGCAGCGGGCTCGTTATGGCGCAGCTCGGCAATTCGCATTTTGGCATTGAGGATGTCGCCGTCATGCGTGCCATTCCGAACATCACAATCGTCTCGCCCGCAGACTGCGGTTCGATTGTAAAGGCGGTCAAGGCAATCGCTCAGCATAACGGCCCTGTCTACCTGCGATTGACGGGGGGGCCTGGCAACCCTGTTGTCTATCCGGAGGAATACGATTTCGCCATTGGAAAGGCGATCACGCTGCGCGAGGGCGCAGATGTCGCCATTGTTGCGGCGGGGACGATGGTTCACACCGCTCTGGTTGTCGCAGAGATGATGGCGCAACTGGGCATCGGTGTTCAAGTCATTGATATGCACACGATCAAGCCGCTCGATACGGTATGTCTGGACGGGCTTTTGTCGCATCGTCTGCTTGTGACGATTGAGGAGCATACGGTCTGCGGCGGACTGGGCGGTGCAGTCGCGGAGTACCTTGCGCCGAAGGCAAAGCGGCCGCCGCATCTTCTGATCGGCATAGCGGACGAGTTCCCGCATACGGGTTCGTATGACTATATGCTGCAGGCATGCGGACTGACTGCGGAGCAGATTGCCGCACGGATTCGTTCGGCAATCGATGAAACGGTGTGAAGATCACGGTGAGAAAATGACAAACAAACTGTGGGATTTCTCTGCATTTGCAAATCATACGGCACTCCTGTCTGAGGTGCGCACGGTGACCTATCAGGAGCTTGGGGAAGAGGCGGAGCGGATTTCTGCGTGTATCGCGCCACGTTCCTTGGTCTTTCTGCTAGCCCGCAATTCGCTCGCTGCGATTGCGGGCTATGTCGGTTTCGTGCAGAACCGCGTTGTACCCATGATGATCGACGCGGCACTCGATAGGGATCTGTGCACGGATCTCGTCACGGCATATCGTCCGCGCTATGCCTGGGCTCCTGCGGAATGTGCGGCAGTGTTTCCGCAGGGACGTGAGATTCGGCGGTGGGAGGAGTATGTGCTGCTCGATCTCGGGGAGGAAAAACCCTTTCCCGTACACGACGATCTCGCCCTCCTCATGACGACATCGGGCTCGACGGGCAGCCCGAAGTTCGTGCGGCAAAGCTATGACAATCTCCGCGCAAATACACAGTCCATTGTGAAGTATTTGGAACTGCACGAAGCGGAACGCGCTGTAACGAATCTGCCGCTCCACTATGTCTACGGCCTTTCGATTCTGAATACGCACCTTGCGGTCGGTGCCTCGGTTGTTGTGACGGAGAAGACGCTCTTTGACCGCAGTTTTTGGCAGCTCGTGCGGGAACGGGAGGTGACAAGCTTCGCCGGCGTGCCCTACACCTACGCGATGCTGAAACGGCTGCGCTTTTTCCGCATGGATCTCCCTGCGCTCCGTACACTGACGCAGGCGGGCGGAAAGCTCGATCCGGAGCTGCACAACGAGTTTGCTGCGTATGCACAGACACACGGGAAAAAATTTGTCGTCATGTACGGTGCGGCAGAGGCGACGGCGCGTATGGGCTATCTGCCGCCGCAGTATGCGCTTGAAAAAGTCGGGGCGATGGGGATTGCGATCCCGGGCGGCAGGTTTGAGCTTGTCGATGAAACGGGGCGGTGCATCACGGCGGCGGATACGGTCGGGGAACTCGTCTATTACGGGGCGAATGTGACGCTCGGCTACGCAGAGAGCAGCGCGGATCTCGTGCGCGGCGATGAGCGTCACGGACGCTATGAGACGGGCGATCTTGCACAGCGTGACAACGATGGCTTTTATACCGTTGTCGGACGCAAGCGACGCTTTTTGAAGATGTTTGGGAAGCGGACGAATCTGCAGGAGGTCGAGCATATTCTGCGGCAGCGTTTCGGTGAAGTTGAGGTTGCGTGCGCGGGTGTTGACGACCATCTCCATATCTTTGTGACACAGGAAGCGCTTGCTGGGGACATTGTGCCGTTTTTGAGTGCGAAGCTCGGTCTGCATCATTCCGCATTGACGGTGCGATGCCTTGCTGAGATTCCGAAAAATGCTTCGGGCAAGACGGCCTACCGCGCATTGGAGCAGTATTATGACGTATGAGGACGTACTCGCCCTGCCGCCGTTTGGCGTGGCGCGTGAGGAGAAACAGGCGCTCCTGTGCGAGGGGCTTTTGCAGTTGACGGAGCACCATAGAACCCGCTGCGCTCCCTATGCGCGAATGATGGAGGCAATCCACTTTTCTCCCGCAGAGGTGCGTTCGGTGGAGGATATTCCCTTTTTGCCCGTGCGTCTCTTTAAGGAGATGGAGCTTCGGAGTGTGGCGGAGGAGGACGTGTTCAAGACGATGACCTCGTCGGGGACGACGGGGCAGCAGGTGTCGCGCATTTTCCTCGATCGCAGAACGGCGACACATCAGCAAAAGACTCTGGTGCGCATTGTCTCCGATCGGATCGGGGGCAGCCGTATGCCGATGCTCATCATCGATTGTCCCTCCGTCGTCAAGAACCGTGCGATGTTCTCGGCACGCGGGGCGGGCATCCTCGGATTTTCGCTCTTCGGGCGCAAGAAGTTCTATGCGCTGAATGACGCAATGGAACTGCAGTTGGATGCCGTTCGCGCATTTCTCGCAGAGCACGTAGGCGAGCGCATCCTGCTGTTCGGCTTTACCTTTATGGTGTGGCAGCATTTCTACAAGGCACTGCAGACAACAGGGGAGCGGCTTGACCTTTCGAATGCCATACTGATTCATGGCGGCGGCTGGAAAAAGCTCGCCTCCGAGGCGGTTACGCCTGCGGCGTTTCGTGCGGCGCTGCGTGCGGTTTGCGGCGATCTTGATGTTGCGGACTACTACGGTATGGTCGAGCAGACGGGCTGTATCTATCTTGAATGCGCGGAGGGACATCTTCACACAAGCACGTACTCTGACGTTATTGTGCGCCGTCCGCTTGACTTCTCGCCCGCAGACTTCGGCGAGCGTGGCATCATCGAGGTGGTCTCACTTCTGCCGGAGTCGTACCCGGGTCATGCCCTCCTGACGGAGGATGAGGGCGTTCTGCTCGGTGAGGATGACTGCCCGTGCGGGCGCAAGGGGAAGTATTTCAAGGTGCTCGGTAGGCTGAAGCAAGCGGAACTGAGGGGGTGCAGCGATGCCTATGCGGCAGCATTTTGACGGCGTGACCTATGTGCTCGGCAGTGCGGAAAGCGAGGCGCGGATGGCGGATGTGCGTCCGCTTCCGATTTTTTCGGAGGAGGCGGTCGCCTTTCTTACCGCATTCTCGGCAAGGATTCTCTCGGATGCGGAGGTAAAGGCGTACCCCGATGTCCTAACACTTGGCTTTTGGTGCCGTCCTGCCGCACTGAGACAAATGCGGAAAAACTACGAAGCAGAAGTGAATCGGCTTGGACGCGGCGTTGTCTTTCACGTCGCGCCATCGAATGTGGCGGTGAACTTTGCCTATTCGTGCCTTGCCGCATTCCTCGCAGGAAACGCAAGCATTGTCCGTCTGCCGTCGAAGGATTTTCCGCAGGTCGATGTGCTCTGCCGTCTCTTTGGCGAGGTGCTTGCGGTCTTTCCCGCGCTGGCCCCGTACTTCATTTTCGTCCGTTATGGGCATGAGCAGACAGTGAATGACCGCTATTCGGCACTTTGTCAGACGCGTGTGATATGGGGCGGCGACGCGACGATTGATGCGATCCGCCGCTCGCCGCTGGCACCGCGTGCGAATGAAATCACGTTCGCCGATCGTCACTCGCTTGCCGTCGTCGATGCCGATGCCTATCTGACGGCAGAGGACAAGGAGCGCATCGCGCAGGACTTCTACAACGACACATACCTCAGCGACCAAAATGCCTGCAGTGCGCCGCATTTCGTCATTTGGCTCGGCAGAGAAGTTCGCATGGCGCAGGATCTGTTTTGGCGCACACTGCATGAACTTGTGCGGACGCGCTATACGCTGCAGCCCGTTCCGGCGGTGGATAAGCTGACGCATCTCTATCGGATGGGGGCGAATGCTGCGGCGCGGCAGATTCCGATGCCCGACAACTTCATTACGCGTGTGTGTGTGACGCAGCTGACGGAGGAGCTGTCCGCCTGCAAGGCAGGCAGCGGCTTCTTCATCGAATATACGGCGGAGGAGCTTTCTGAAATGCGCCCGCTTTGCGGACGTTCGTGTCAGACACTCTCGTATTACGGTGTGGATCGCGATGTCCTTTTACGGGAAGTTCTCGCCATGCGTCCCGCAGGCATAGACCGCATCGTGCCTCTGGGGCGCACGATGGACTTCACGCTCATCTGGGACGGCGTGGATCTCATTCGGACGATGAGCCGTATGATTTCGCTTGTCTGAATGATAAGGAAGGAGAGCTCTATGCGTACCAAGGTGCTTGTCGTTCTGGGCGGCGATCTGGACGAGGAACTCGTTCCGCTATATCGGCGTGCGGAAGAGGAGGGGACGCTTGCCATCGTCGGATATGCAAGACCAACGGAGCAGGGGCTTTCCTTTGAGGGCGCGGCGGGAGAGCTGCGTGTGCAGCGTGTGCTGCTTTCCTCGTCGAAGCTCTATCCGATGATCGCGTATCTCCTGCAGTATGCGCCGGAGATTCCGCGTGCGGCACTGCTCGACGGACGTATCTTTCGGATGCCGGGACTGGATGTGCCGCGTCTCTTTGCGGAAAACGTCGGCTATGCGCCACTCTCATCGGAGCTTGCGGCGGATAACGAAGAAGATTTTCTGGATGTGACGCGGGCAGAGATTCCACGCGTATGGTCGCGTGGTCTTAGGACAGTCGCACTCGGCGTAAAGAGCTATTTTGGCGGACGGATTGAATGGGGCTATCGGGGCGGCGTGCAGGAGATCCGCATCGGGAATTACACGTCCTTTGGACCGCACGTTATCCTTGAAGTCGGACTGAACAATCAGCATGACTACCGCCGTGTCACGACGTATGACCCCGGCTGCATGGACTTTGATACGGAGGAATGGTGTGCGAATTTAGGGTACAAGAGTTATGCGGGGGGGGTACACGTCGGCTCGGATGTATGGGTCGGGCGCGGCAGTCGCCTCAAGGCGGCGGGCGATCGCGGGATTCTGACGATTGGCGACGGTGCGGTGATCGCTGCGGACAGCGTTGTTGTACGGGATGTGCCGCCCTACGCGATCGTGGGCGGGAATCCAGCGCAGATCATCAAGTACCGCTTTCCACCTGGGATGGTGGAAGCGTTCCTGCATCTGCGCTGGTGGGACTGGCCGATGAAAAAGATCCATGAGAATCTGAGCATGATGAATGATCCTGTTGCTTTTTTGAGGAAACATGGCGTTTTGTAGGAGGGCTCGTTGATGAACGATCGGAAAATTGCGATCATCGCACTGTGCGATTCGGACGGTGTGTCTGCCATACGCCCCTATCTCGATGCAATCGATGTACCCGATGGCTATACGGTGGAGCTGATCGAGATCCCGTCGGACGGAACTCCTGCCGATGCCTATCAACGTGCGATGCAGCAGAGCGATGCGAAGTATAAAGTCTATCTGTCCGCCGGGAGTATCTTGCTCCGCTTGAATTTTTTTGAGGAAATGCTTCGCCTGTTTGCAGATCCCGCCGTCGGTGTTATGGGGCTCGTCGGAACGAAGCAGCTTTCGACGACGGGAGAACTTGGCGCATCGCCGATGGTCAAAGGAAGGCTGCTCTATACCGATGATTCCGCTTTTCGTGGAGCGGAGCTTGGGGGCATACAGGAGGAGGTCATGGCGGTGAGCGATGATCTCATCGCCACGCAGTATGACCTTCCGTGGCGTAGGGATCTCTTCCGTCGGGATGGTTTCTTTGTGGAGGCGCAGTGCATCGAATTTCGGCGGAAGGGATACCGTACGGCTGTGCCGCAGCAGGATGCTCCGTGGCTGCTCACGAACAAGAAGGGACGCTGTGTCGATGAAACCGATCGGCAGATCTTCCTCGATACCTATTCCAAGGACATATACCCTCTCGTGTCGGTTGTCATTCCGACCTTTGAGCGACCGCATTACTTCCGTCTCGCTCTGGAGAGTGTACTCGCGCAGACGTATCGCAATTTGGACATTTTCATCACGGACAACTCGCACAACACCGAGACGGCGGATATGATGCGGCGTGACTTCTCGAACGATCCGCGTATTCACTATGAGCATCATCCCTCCTATGGTGTCTATGAAAATTGGCATCGTGCGCGCAGCTACAATAAACCCGAAGCACAGTATGTCAACTGGCTGATGGATGACGATCTCTTTATGCCCGATAAAATTGCAGTCATGATGGACTGTTTCTTTGCGCATCCGGATCTCAGTCTCGTGACATCGTATCGGGAATGTATGGATGTCAATGGGGACAAGCTGGCAGATCTGAAGACGACAGCACCGATCACGCAGACGGCTACGAAAATTAGCGGCGAGAAAATGGGGACGGGCATCCTCGCCAGTCTCACGAATTACGTCGGTGAGCCGACAACGGCTCTGCTCAAAAAATCACTTATGGTGAACGGACATGATCTGGGATTTTCGGGCAAGGAGGGAAAATACCTGATCTCGGACTTTCCAACATGGCTTCGTTTGCTCAGTCAGGGCGATATGATGTATCTCCCAACACCGCTCAGCAAATTCCGTATGCACCCGGGGAATGATCAGCTGCGCTATCAGACGCGTGTCTGTGCCGCCATCTGTTGGGCACTGACGATTCGTGAGGCGATGGAGCGCAAGCTGTATCTGCATGATTTGAACACAAGGCGAAAAGCACTTGCGGAATGGATGAAGACGGGGAATGAAGTGCTCCGCATCGCTGCGATGATCCCGGAACTGTGGGAAGAGACAGGCACGCGTGACCTGTTGTCTGTGTTTGCGGCGATGTCAGAGGCACTGTGCAAGGACTGTCAAATTGATTTTGATATTGACACGCGGCTGGTTCTGCAGATGGACGCATGACAATAAAGGAATCACTGATAAAATGAAGTCTGCCAGATTGGCGTAGATTTTTTCGTCTGAACAAGGTGGAAAACCGGACGCAGAGTAGTGCTCTGTGGAGGATTTTCCTCCGAAGTGCGGGCAAAAAAGATGCGTCAAGATGGTAGTGCTGAATTTATCAGTGCTTCCTAAAGTCGGAGAGGAGGCAGGGCATGAGCATCCTGGTGACACGTTCGTCGATGCCGCCAATGGAGGAGTACATCGCGGAAATCCGCGACCTTTGGCAGTCGCGTTGGCTGACGAATATGGGCGTTAAGCATCAGGCATTTCAAGAAGCACTACAGGATTTTTTGGATGTGGAGCATATCGAGCTCTTTACGAACGGGCACATGGCGCTTGAACTCTCGCTGCAGGCACTCAATCTTTCGGGAGAGGTCATCACGACACCGTTCACGTTTGCCTCGACGACGCACGCGATTGTACGCAACGGGTTGGAACCCGTATTCTGCGACATTGACCCGCATGACTATACGATGGATGTGACGAGAATCGAAAGCCTCATCACGGAGCGTACAACGGCGATTCTTCCCGTTCATGTCTACGGAAATGTCTGCCGTGTGGAGGAAATCGGGCGCATCGCGCATAAATACGGGCTGAAGGTGATCTACGATGCGGCACATTCCTTTGGTGTGCGCTATCGGGGACAGAGTACGGCGGAATTCGGCGATGTCTCGTGTTTCAGCTTCCACGCGACGAAGGTCTTTCACACCATCGAAGGCGGTGCGGCGGCGTTCCATGACAAGGAGCTGGGGCTGCGTCTGAGCCGTCTCAAGAATTTTGGCATTCGCGATGCGGAGTGTGTTGACGGCGTGGGCTCCAATGCGAAGATGAATGAGTTCTGTGCGGCGATGGGGCTGTGTAATCTGCGTCATGTGAATGACGATATTGCGCGGCGCAGGGCGGTTGCGGAACGCTATCATGCAAGGCTCGAAGGTGTCTGCGGCGTACAGATGAACCCCGTCCAAGAGGATGTGACCCCGAACTATGCCTATTTCCCTGTCGTGTTCGACGAAAAGGTGTTTGGCAGTATACGTGACGTGGTCTTTGCTGCACTGCAGCGGGCGGATATACACAGCCGCAAGTATTTCTATCCGCTCACGAATACGTTTGACTGCTTTCACGGGAAATATGATGCGGCACAGACGCCTGTTGCGCGTTCTGTTGCAGATCGCGTGCTGACGCTGCCGATCTATCCGGATCTGGCGTTGGAGTCGGTGGATCGGATTTGCGATGTGATCCTTTCGTGCAGGGGATGACCGCTGACAAAGAGTGCTGCGTGTCATTCTTGCAAAATACGTCGATTTATGCTAATCTTATCGTTGCAATAATAGCATTGACGACGTGCGGACGCCCTCGTCCCCTCGGGACGGGGGTGTTTCTTTCGGGAGGAACAGATTGATGAGCCAGGAATCCGGTGCAAATATTCCAAAGACATACGACCCTCAGAGCTTTGAGCGCAAATGGTACGCATATTGGGAGCAGCACAATCTTTTTCACGATGCGGCGGATGAATCACGCGAGCCGTACAGTGTGGTGATCCCGCCGCCGAATGTGACGGGGCAGCTCCACATGGGGCACGCACTCGACAACACGCTGCAGGACATTCTCGTGCGCTATCAGCGGATGCGCGGGAAAAATGTTGTCTGGATTCCGGGCTGCGACCACGCAGGAATCGCGACGCAGGCAAAGGTGGAGGAGAGTCTGCGTGCGGAGGGAACGAACCGCTTCGCGCTCGGGCGTGAGAAGTTCCTCGCACGCGTCTGGGACTGGAAGCAGCAGTACGGCGACCGCATCATGTATCAGCTGCGCATGCTCGGCGCGTCCTGCGATTGGGAGCGCGAGCGGTTCACGATGGACGAGGGCTGTTCGCGTGCCGTGCGCGAGGTGTTCGTGAGCCTCTATGAGCAGGGGCTGATCTATCAGGGCACGCGCATCACGAATTGGTGTCCGAGCTGCTCGACGGCGATCTCCGACATCGAGGTCGACCATGAGACGGAGGAGGGGCATCTCTGGCATCTCCGCTATCGGATTGATGGGACGGACGGCTACGTTGAAATTGCAACGACGCGTCCCGAGACGATGTTCGGCGATACGGGCGTTGCCGTGCACCCCGACGATGAACGCTACAAGCACCTCGTGGGCAAGACGCTGATCCTGCCCGTGGTGGAGCGTCGCATTCCCCTCTTTGCGGATGCGTACGTCGATCCCGCATTCGGTACGGGTGCGGTCAAGGTGACGCCGGCGCACGATCCGAACGACTTTGAGATGGGGCTGCGTCACAATCTTGAACAGGTGGTCGTCATCAATGCGGACGGCACAATGGGCGAGGGTGCAGGAAAGTATGCGGGGCTTGACCGCTATGCCTGCCGCAAACAGCTCGTGCAGGAGCTCGCGGAAATCGGCGCACTCGTCCGCACGGAGAAGCATGAGCACGCGGTCGGGCACTGCTCGCGCTGCAAGACGACGATCGAGCCGCTCGTCTCGAAGCAGTGGTTTGTCCGCATGGAGGATCTCGCGAAACCGGCGATTGCAGCGGTGAAGGACGGACGCATCCGCTTTGTCCCCGAACGCTTTACGAAAATCTATGAAAACTGGCTTGAGAATATCCGCGACTGGTGCATCTCGCGCCAGCTCTGGTGGGGGCATCGCATTCCCGCATGGCACTGTGAGGACTGCGGTGAGACCTCTGTTTCGCGTACCGATATTACGGCGTGTACGCACTGCGGCAGCACGCACATCCATCAGGATGAGGACGTGCTCGATACGTGGTTCAGTTCGGCACTCTGGCCGTTCGAGACGATGGGCTGGCCGGAGGATACGAAAGACCTCCGCCATTTTTACCCGACGGCGACGCTCGTTACGGGCTATGACATCATCTTCTTCTGGGTGGCTCGTATGGTCATGATGGGGCTGCGCTTCGGCGGCGATGTGCCGTTCCGCGACGTGTTCATTCACGGACTTGTGCGCGACAGCGAGGGGCGTAAGATGTCGAAGTCGCTCGGCAACGGCATCGACCCCGTGGAGGTCATCGAGAAGTACGGAGCGGACACGCTCCGCTTCATGCTCATCACGGGCAATACGCCGGGCAACGATATGCGCTTCTATTGGGAGCGCGTCGAGGCGGCGCGCAATTTTGCCAATAAGATCTGGAATGCGTCGCGCTATATGCTGATGAATCTCGAGGGCGCGGACGATGCGTTTGTGCCCGAGGAGCGCGATTATACGCTTGCCGACCGCTGGATTCTCACACGCTCTGCCGAGACGGTGCGTGCGGTGACGGCGAACCTCGAGAACTACGAGCTCGGCGAGGCGGGACGCGCCATCTATGAGTTCCTGTGGAACGAGTTCTGCGACTGGTACATCGAGCTGACGAAAGCGCGTCTGTATGACAAGGAGAATGTGCGTGCAAAGAACACGGCACTCTATGTACTGCGTACGGTGCTGGAGCGGACGATGCGCCTCCTGCATCCCTTCATGCCGTTCCTTACCGAGGAAATCTGGCAGAAACTGCCGCACGAGGGTCGCAGCATTATGCGTGCACCGTGGCCCGAGGTCGATGAAAAGGACATTGACGCAGAGGCAGAGGCGGCGATGACTGCGATCATGGAGGTCATCAAGGTGACGCGCAACCTGCGTGCGGAGCTCGGCACGCCCCCGGGCAAAAAGAGTGCGCTCCTCCTGCGCGTGCGCGATGCGGCTCTTGGCGGTGTATTTGCGGCGCATACAGACTATTTCCACGCGCTCGCCTCCGCGTCCGAGGTGACATTCCTCGCAGAGGACGCACCCGATCCGGAGAACGTGGTGACAGGTGCTCTCGCGGGGGCGGCGGTCTATCTGCCGCTCGCAGGGCTCATCGACGTGGAGAAGGAGACGGCGCGTCTGACGAAGGAGCGGGACAATCTCGAGAAGGAGATCGCACGCCTTTCGGGCAAACTCTCGAACGCGGGCTTTACATCG
Source organism: Centipeda sp. (in: firmicutes) (assembly GCF_057271695.1). NCBI lineage: Bacteria > Bacillati > Bacillota > Negativicutes > Selenomonadales > Selenomonadaceae > Centipeda > Centipeda sp. (in: firmicutes). The sequence goes on along the minus strand of NZ_DBHIVL010000023.1, from coordinate 5,491 downwards.
AAGGCACCCGCAGCTGTCGTGGCGGCGGAGCGCGAAAAGCTCGCGGGCTATGAGGAGAAGATCGGGCTCATCCGCAGCCGTCTCGCGGATCTGGCGAAGCTCTGAGGTGTGCCGATGAACTATGCGGAGGCACTTCTCTATCTCGATGAGCTGAATACGTTTGGCATTCGCCTCGGGCTCGTGCGCATGGAGGAACTCTGTGCGCGTCTGGGGAATCCGGAGCGGTGCTATGCGACCATTCACATTGCGGGTACGAATGGCAAGGGCTCTGTCACGCAGATGATGGATGCGGTATTCCGTGCGTCGGGCATCCGTGCAGGACGTTATCTCTCGCCGCATCTCATCTCCTATACGGAGCGCATGAGCGTGGACGGGCACGATATTTCCGAGGAGCGGTTTGCAGAACTCCTCACGCGCGTGCGCGCCGCCGCCGATGAAATGGTCGCGGCGGGGCACGAGCACCCGACGCAGTTCGAGGCATTGACGGCGCTTTCCTTTCTCTACTTTGCAGAGGAGCAGGTCGAAGTTGCCGTCATCGAAACGGGGCTGGGCGGACTGCTCGACTCGACGAACGTCGTCGAACCTGCGCTCACGATCATTACAAATGTGGCGATGGATCACGCCGATCGCTGCGGCGGAACGCTCTTAGGCATCGCGGAGCACAAGGCGGGCATCATCAAGGAGGGCGTGCCCGTCATCACGGCGGCGACGGGAGAGCCGCTTGAGATTATCGAGCGGCGTGCGGAGGAACTCGGCGCGGATGTCTTTGTCTGCGGCGAGGACTTTTCGGCACAGCTTTTCTTTCCAAAGGAGGGGGGGCAGCGTGTTGCGTTCCACTCCGTCGTCTGCCGTGAGCCGGAGCCGTTCGATCTCGGGCTTGCGGGAGTCTATCAGGCGGAGAACGCTGCACTCGTTATCATGGCGGCAAAGCTGCTCGAGCGCGAGGATGCGCGTGTCACCGAGCACGCGATCCGCGTGGCACTGCGTTCGGTGCGCCATCCTGCGCGGTTTGAAATCCTCATGCGGGAGAACCTGCCCGTTGTCATCGACGGCGCACACAACCCGGCGGGGATGCGTGCCCTGCGTGCGGGATTGGATGCCTATTTCCCAGATCTGCCGCGCGTCTTTCTGCTCGGCATCCTAAAGGACAAGGACATCGACGCGATGCTTGCAGCACTCCTGCGCCCCGGCGATCAGGTCATCACCGTGCGCCCCGACTCGGAGCGCGCAGCAGCGGCGGATGTCGTTGCCGCGATTGCTGCCGGGATGGGGCTCGATACGCACGCGTGCGGCGATGCCGCTGCGGCACTTGCGGAGGCACAGGCGCGCGCCCGCTCGGGGAATGCCCTGCTCGTCGCCGCCGGCTCGCTCTATCTCGTGGGCGGCATCCGTGCGATGCTCATGACGGGGAGGTGACGGTGTGACAGAGGACTCTTTTCAGGAACGGCGGCGTGTTCTGCGCCGCCGCCGCTGGGGTGGACGCATGGCGCGCATGATGATGTACGCCGTCCTCCTTGAGGCGTTCCTCATCCCGCTCGCACCGCTTGCGGCGATGGTCGCTTTGCTCCTTGGCTGCGGAGCAATGCTACTTCGCCTGCGGATCGATCGCAGCTTTCACCTGCGCCGTCTGCCGTACGATGCGCCCGCACTCCTCTTTGTCGTCATCGGCCTCCTGTCGGTTGCCGTTGCACCCGACAAGGCGTTCAGCTTCTATAACTTCTACCATCTCGTGCCCATCTACGCTCTGACTTACCTGCTCGCGGGGCAGACCCTGCGGAAAACGCGTGAGCTGCAGCGCGTTGCGGCTGCAATGGCACTGTCGGCGGCACTCGTCATCCTCTACGGATTCTATCAGTTCATCTTCGGCATCGACGTATCGTCGATGAAATGGGTGGACGGCGAGGCGTTTCCCGAGCTCTCCAAACGAGTCTTTTCGACGTGGGAGAACCCGAACATCCTCGCGGGGTATCTGGACATTGTCGCCTGCATCGCCGTCGGACTGATCGGCGTGCTGCAGCGCGGCTGGCGCATCCTTGCGATTCTCCTGCTCGTCGCCACACTCGCGTGCCTCGGCATGACCTATGCGCGCGGTGCATGCCTTGTCGTCGCACTCGTACTGGCGGGCTACGGTGCTCTGCGCGACTGGCGCATTCTCCTCGGGATCGTCGTCGTCGGAGCGGGCGCACTGCTGCTCGATCCTGTGCTCGCCGACCGTCTGCTCTCCGTCTTTACGCGCGTGGACACCTCCTCGGAGATGCGGATTGCATTCTGGGAGAGTACGATTGCAATGGTGATGGATCACCCCTTTCTCGGCATTGGCTGGGGGATGTACTTCATGGTCTATCCCGAGTACGATTTTTACTTGCAGGGTGCGCCCGTACAGATTGTACACGCGCACAATATGTACCTGAACTATGCAGCGGAGATTGGGATTCCGGGCGCGCTTTCGTTCCTTTGGTTCTTTTTTGGTTCCTTTGTGCTCGCCCTCCGTGTTCCGCATAAAACGCCGCCATGGGAGGCCGTGCTCGCCGCGCATGAGCATGCATGGAAGACCGTTGCCGACGTGCGGGCGGCTCTCGGACGCTGGCGCAGACGCCGCTTTGTCGAGGGGCTCTCGACCGGGCTCGGTCTCGCGTTCATCTCTGTTGCACTGAACGGGCTCACAGATCATCTGCTCTTTAACATACCATCCTCTATGCTGCTCTGGATGCTCGCTGCCATGACGGCAGCGGCGTATGCGATTGCGGGGGAGATGAAGGAAGAATGACTATGCAGGAAAATCTATCGATATCGAAGGCGACCGTCGACCGACTGCCGCGCTACTATCGCTGTCTGCGTCAGATGACGGATGAGGGCGTGGAGATCGCCTCCTCGGAGGAGCTCGGCCGCCGCCTTGCCATCAACCCCGAACAAATTCGGAAAGACTTGGCGTTTTTTGGGCAGTTCGGAAAAAAGGGCGTGGGCTACTACGTCACGGAACTCAAGGAGAGCATCGGTTCGATTTTAGGACTTGACCAGCATTGGAACGTCGCGATCATCGGTATGGGGCATCTGGGGGCTGCGCTTGCAAACTATCAGGGAATCGCACGTCTCGGCTTCCGACTTGCCGCGATTTTCGACGCGAATCCCGTCGTCATCGGGACGCGTGTCGGTGAGCGGCGCGTGGAGGACATCGCCTACCTCGCGGAGATCATTGCCGAGCGCGACATCCGCATCGGCGTCATCGCCGTCCCCGCAGCAGCGGCGCAGGGGGTCGCCGACAAGCTTGTCGCGGCGGGCATTCGCGGCATTTGGAACTTCGCGCCCGTGAGCCTGCAGGTGCCTCCGCACATCCCCTTTGTCAGCGAAGATCTGTCCGTCGGGCTCAGTGCGCTCTCGTATTATCTGGCACATACGACACCCGAGGAAGGCGCATTGTCGGACAAAAATTTAAGCAATTAAAACTTATTTGCCCTTTTTTTCACAAATAAAATACAAGAAATAGAAATGAACCCTTGTATGTTCAAGGTTTTTCACTCCTCTGACCGCCGTTTGTCTACAATTTGCCTACAAACACCCCTTGTCTACAAAACGCTCGAAGATCCGCGCGGTCTCCTGCTGCATATCCTCTGTGTCATGGGCATAGAGATTCTGCGTGATGGTCGCGTCCGCATGACCGAGGCGGGCGGCAACATCAACAGGCTTCGCGCCGGATTCGATCAGCCGCGTCGCGTGCGTATGGCGAAAGCTGTGAGCGTTCAGACCCAAGCGATGGAGCGTATAGCGCACGTTCTCATGTGCATAGGGAATCCCCGTCGGATGAACACAGAGCAGCGGACGGCGTTCCGCTTCGATGGCGGGGGACAGCCGTTTTGGTAGGAGAATGAGCAGACGATCCGCGTCCTTGCTCTCATAGGTGATTTGATATGCCTGTCCCAAACGCAGCTCGTCTTTCGCCTGTTCTTTTTTGAGCGCACGCAGATAGGTGAGAAGCTGCGCATCCGCATAAAATGTCCGCGTGCTTGTCGCTGTCTTGGGCGTATCAAAATAGCCCGCCTTCAACCTCTGGCGCGAGATGGAGAACGCTCCCGTCTCAAGGTCAATATCGTCCCACATAAGCCCGAGTGCTTCGCTGATTCTCAGGCCTGTGTGATAGAGTATTTTGAGCAGCGGATAGTATTTACATCTTACAGGTATGGCGGCAAACTGCGCGGGTGTGATAACAGTGCGCTCGATTATCTTGCGCGGCGCACTGCGCGGGATGTTGATCCCCATCGTCGGATTCGTGGCGATGAGTTCGGCGGGATAGATGGCATACTTCAGCGCGGTGGAGAGCACCGTTTTTGTCTGCCGGATTGTCCCCTGCGAAAGACCTGCGCGTGCAAGTTCCTTGACCCACCGATCAATATCACGCGGGCGCAGTTCCTGTAAATAGGTTTCTCCGAGATGGGGAACGATGCGCGAGTGTACTGCGTTGTGATAGTTCTTGAATGTAGTCCGCTTCACATTCGGGCGCACGACATTCCGGAGCCACGCGGCGAGATAGTCCCGCAGCTTCATCCTCTCGGACGTGATACCGATATTGCCGCTCTTCCAGTCGGCATAGGCTTTTACACCTGCGTCGAATGCTTCATCCTCGGTGGCAAAGCCCCCTTTCTCCTTCATGCGGCGCGGGTTCTTTGATATATCGAAGCTATAGGAATAGCTGCTGCCGCGCTTTCGGATTCTGATTTTGTTGGACATAAATAAAACCTCCTTGATATAGGAGGCGAATCATGGTAGAATTTAGGTGCAATAGGGCATGATTCGCGTCATGTCTGCCGCTCGGTGTTGGTAGCATCGGGCGGATTTTAATTTGATTTTTTCTGCGCTTTGTGCGGTAATCAGTATGTAGAAGCTGACTTGTGATGGATAAGGCTGGGTTCCCGAATGGGAGTAGGCCTAAGGCTTAGAATCCTTTGCCCCTGGGGTTGGCTTCCCTACTTTGGTTTTAAGACTCTGGACGATATGTTCGGGGTCTTTTTTGATTTGCTCCACAATCAGGTTGATTGCTTTGTCGCTATATGAATAGGTTGGATTTGTGTTTCGGTCATAGACATAGCAGTAGCTGGGGTCGCTTTTCAGATCATAGAACCTGACAAAAAGATTGAAGACATATGCGTTGAATGTATGTCGTTTGCTTTCGTCCGGCGTAGATGGATTTACAAAGGGGATTTTATCTCTCTCTATGAGGGCTTGTATGCGCCCCAAGCATTCTCGCATACGATAAGGGCATGATTTCTGCATATCATGACGTTCTTTCAAAATGAAGGCAGCGTGTTCAGCGTCCTTTGAGATAGAGAAACTGGCAGCAGCTTGACCTTGCTTTTTCGTTATATAGAAATCATGTTTGACTGGAATGGCAAAGTTGGTATGATCCACTGTGTTGATTGTTCTGCCGATTGATGACATGATGGTCAGGATGGTATTGTCAAGAACAGTTGACAAATTTCTCACAAGGGAACGACCGTTT
>NZ_DBHIVL010000022.1:0-32944 GCF_057271695.1 Centipeda sp. (in: firmicutes) | reverse complement strand
CACTCTGTGACCTGTTTTCGTGTGCCTTTATTTACCGGCTGTACTTTCAACCTTTGTCTCTTTCATTTATTTTTGTTTTCTCAGCAGGCAAACGTTCTCGACATGCGATGTCTGTGGAAAGAGATCCACCGGCTGAACTTCCTGCGCAAGATAACCGAGTTCTTGCAGAATAGCGAGGTCGCGCGCAAGTGTGGCAGGATTGCAGGAGACGTAGACGATGCGCTGTGGCTTCATGTTGGCGAAGGTACGAAGGACGGTTTCGGTGCAGCCGGCACGCGGCGGGTCGACGACGACAACATCGGGGCGAATCCCCTGCTTGTAGAGTGCCGGCATGACGGCGGTCGCATCGCCCACGATGAACTCGGCATTCTTTACATGGTTGTCGCGTGCATTTTTCCGTGCGTCGAGGATGGCGGGCTGTACGATTTCGATTCCGTAGACCTTTCGCGCTTTTTGGGCAAGAAACAGCGTTATCGTTCCCGTGCCGCAATAGGCGTCGATGACAGTCTCTGTCCCATGCAGGTCGGCATAGGCGAGTGCCTGCTCGTAAAGGCGTTCTGCCTGTCTTGTATTGACCTGAAAGAAGGAGCGCGGGGAGATGTGGAAGTTCAGCCGTCCCAAAGAATCGATGATGGTCGGTCGTCCCCAGAGCAGCTGTGTGTCGCGTCCCATGATGACGTTGTTGCGATAGGTCTGGATATTCTGATGAACACTGACGAGGTTTGGCAGACGCTCGCGCATCATGCGGACGAACTCCTTTGCACATGGGAGCTGCTTTGTTGCAGTGACAATGACCGCCATGAGATCGTTGCTGCATCCGACGCGCCCGACAATGTGGCGCAGAACGCCCTTGTGGGTGTCCTCGTTATAGACCGGAATGTGAAGCTGCTCTGCAATCTCGCGTGCAGCATTTGCAAGGTCGTTGTTCTCCGCACGCTGGATATAGCAGTTTTCCGTATTGATAATCCTGTGACTGCCCTGTGCAAAGCAGCCAATCATGATCTTTCCGCTATTTCGTCCAATTGGAAACTGCATCTTGTTCCGATAGTTCCACGGTTCTTCTGCACGCAGCGTTTCCATCACGGGAATCTGCGGGAGCTTGCCGATATGGGTCAATGCGTCTACGACCTGTGCACGTTTTGTACGCAGCTGAGCCTCATAGGAGAGGTGTTGGAGCTGACAGCCGCCGCATTCCTCGTAGAGTTCACAGCGCGGCACAACGCGATCGACGCTCTCATGCAGGATCTGCTTGATGCGTCCGCGTGCATAGCTGCTTTTTACTTCTTCTATGGTGACGAAGACGTTCTCGCCAGGGAGCGCATTCGGGACAAAGACGGTAAAATTCTCGTATCGTCCGACGCCCTCCCCGCTCGTCCCAAGGCGGTCAATTTGAAGTTCATAGGTCTCTTCTTTGCGGACGGGAATCGTCTGCGCGGCTTGCTTTATCGTTTTTCTATGTTTCATCGCTCTGCAAACGTCACCTTTTCAAATAGTTCCATCGGGTGTGTCAGGAGAATATCCGCCCCATGTGCCACGAGTTCCTCCTCTGGTCGGAATCCCCAGAGAACGCCGACCGCAAACGCTCCTGCATTGCGTGCTGTGTCCATGTCTACGTCTGTATCGCCAAAATATGCGGTCTGCTCTCCTGTAACCCCAAAATTTCTCATGATGTGAAGCACCTTTTGCGGGTCGGGCTTACGCGGCAGTCCTTCCTGATCGCCGATGATTTCCTGAAAAATCCCATGCGGAAAAAGCGTCTTCACAATCATCTCTGCCGCAGACTGATGTTTGTTTGTGCAGACTGCCATCGGAATACCGCGTCGCTGCAGCTCCGCAAGCATTTCCATAATGCCGTCATACGGCTTCGTCTTTTGGAGAAGATTTCGCGCATAGCGATCCTTGTACTTCGACATAAATTGCTCCACAAAGGTCGTATCTGCAGCGTACTCCTGCGGGAGAATGCGTTCCATCAGCTTTCGTGTTCCGTCTCCGACAAAATAGCGATATGCCTCCACCTCATGCATGGGAAAGCTGTGTGCGCGAAGTGTGCCGTTGGCACTGTCCGCCAGATCGTCCAGTGAGTTGACGAGCGTTCCATCCAAATCAAATACAGCGGCTTTATAGTTCATGGAAATGCCCCCCCTTTGACAAAAACAGCCTTTCCCTTTCGGAAAAGGCTGTTTGTCTCAGCCGAGTTTTTTTGCCAAGAGTTCGTTGACCATCTGTGGGTTCGCCTTTCCCTTGGACTGCTTCATCACCTGTCCGACAAGCGCACCGATTGCCTTCTTATTGCCGCCCTTATAGTCCTCAACGGCTTTTGCGTTCGCTGCGATGACCTGATCGACAATATCCTCGATCTCCTTTGTGTCGGTGATCTGGACAAGCCCTTTGTCCGCAACGATCTTTTCGGGGGCATCGGGCGATGTCCACATTTCCTTGAATACGGTTTTGCCGATCTTCGAGGAAATCGTCCCCTTCGAGATGAGCAGGATCATCTCACCGAGACGCTTTGCATCAACGGGCGAGTCCTCAATCGTCTTGCCCTCAGCATTGAGGTTCTTTGCGAGATCGCCCATCAGCCAGTTTGCCGCGAGTTTCGCGTCCGCACCTGTCGCCGTGATAGCATCATAGTACTCCGCCATCGCACGTGAGCTTGTGATAATGCCCGCATCGTAAGCAGAAAGTCCGGCTTCGTCCATCAGACGTGCACGGCGTGCATCGGGGAGTTCGGGCAGTTCCTTGCGGATCGCCTCGATCTCCTCTGCACTCGTCACAATCGGCGGCAGATCAGGCTCCGGCATATAGCGGTAGTCATGTGCCTCCTCCTTGCTGCGCATGGAGAGGGTGATGCCGCGCTCGGGATCCCATGTGCGCGTTTCCTGAATGATGTGACCGCCGTCTTCAAGCACCTCGGTCTGGCGCTCGATTTCGTAGTTGATGGCATCCTCAAGGGCCTTGAAGGAGTTGATGTTCTTCATCTCCGTGCGCGTGCCCAGTTTGTCCGAGCCGACGGGACGCAAAGAGACGTTGATGTCTGCGCGGAGATTCCCCTCCTCCATGCGACAGTTGGAGACATCGATGTACTCCATGATCGTCTTGATCTTCTCCATGTAGGCACGCGCTTCTTCCGCCGAGGACATATCCGGCTCGGAGACAATTTCAAGCAGGGGGACACCCGTACGGTTGTAATCCACGTTGGACGAGGAGGAGTCCTTGATCGTCGTGCCGGAGTGCACGAGCTTCCCTGCATCCTCCTCCATGTGGATACGGGTCAGACGAATGCGTTTCTTGCCCGCCTCCGTGTCAATATCCACCCAGCCGTGCTCCGCAATCGGGAGGTCGAACTGTGAGGTCTGAAAGTTTTTCGGAAGGTCGGGATAGTAGTAGTTCTTGCGGTCGAACTTGCTGTACCCGTTGATTTCACAGTTGGTTGCAAGCCCCGCCTTGATGGCGTAGTTTACGACCTGACGATTGACAACGGGCAGGACACCGGGAAGCCCAAGGCAAACGGGACAGACATGCGTGTTCTGATCTGCGCCGAAGCTCGTCGCACAGCCGCAGAAAATCTTGGACTTTGTCTTGAGTTCACAGTGAATCTCAAGACCGATGACGGTTTCGTATTTCATGCCCTTCCTCCAATCGGCGCCATTTTTGTATGGAAATCATGTGCCTGCTCATAGGTATATGCCGCACGCAGGATCGTCTCCTCCGCGAGCGGACGTCCGATGATCTGCAGTCCGATGGGAAGTCCCGCTGCGGTAAAGCCACAGGGAACGGAGATACCGGGAAGGCCGGCGAGGTTGAGAGGCACGGTCGAGATGTCCTGCAGGTACATCTGCAGGGGGCTCGTCATCTCACCAATCTTATAGGCGGGGGTCGGTGCGGTCGGTGTCATGATAACATCGACCTCCTCAAAGGCACGCATAAAGTCCTGCTGAATGAGTGTCCGCACCTTGAGTGCCTTGAGATAGTATGCGTCGTAGTAGCCCGCAGAAAGAGCATAGTTGCCGATGAGGATGCGGCGTTTGACCTCCGCACCGAATTTTTCCGTGCGCGTGCGCGTCATCATGTCGACGAGATCTTCCCCATCGACGCGCACTCCGTAGCTGACACCGTCATAACGCTCGAGGTTGGTCGCCGCCTCTGCGGGGGCGATCAAATAGTAGGTCGAGACGGCATAGTCCGTGTGCGGAAGTGAAATCTCGCGCACTTCCGCTCCCATCGCTTCAACATCCGCAATCGCCTTGCGGACAGAGGCTTCGACATCGCTGTCCATTCCCGAGATGAAGTATTCCTTAGGCAGACCGATCTTGAGTCCCTTTACGTCATTCTGCAGTGCTTTCGTATAGTCCGGTACATCTGCCCTGCTTGCCGTCGAATCCATGACATCGTGCCCTGCAATGACGTTCATGAGATGCGCGGCATCCGTGACATCGCGTGTGAGGGGGCCGATCTGATCGAGGGAGGAGGCATACGCCATAAGTCCGTAGCGGGAGACGCGCCCATAGGTCGGCTTCAGCCCGACAATGCCGCAGAACGAGGCGGGCTGACGAATCGAGCCGCCCGTATCGCTGCCAAGCGCCCAGATCGCCGTCCCCGATGCAACCGCCGCCGCACTGCCGCCCGAAGACCCGCCGGGGACACTCTCTGTGTCCCACGGATTATGGGTCGGGTGATAGGCAGAGTTCTCCGTCGAGCCGCCCATTGCAAACTCGTCGAGATTTGCCTTGCCAAGGATGACCGCGTCCGCATCGTGCAGTTTTGTCATAACCGTTGCATCGTAGGGCGGAACAAAGCTCTCCAGAATCTTTGATCCTGCTGTTGTACGCACGCCCTTTGTACAGATATTATCCTTAATTGCGCCCGGAATGCCCGCGAGGAGATGAATCTCCTCCCCCGCTGCGATCTTTGCGTCCACGCGGTCTGACGCAGCAAGTGCATCCTCGCGGTTTTCCAAAAGATATGCGCCGACTTCGTTTTCGACCGCGTCCATACGCGAAAGTACGTTTTCGGTCAGTTCGCGTGCGCTAATCTCCTTGCGCGTAAGCATATCATGCAGGATATGCGCCGGTTTCTCATATAGACTCAAAACAGCTCCTCCTTACCCTTCGAGTACCTTCGGTACTTTGAAATAGCCGTCCTCTGCAAGAGGGGCATTCGAGAGTGCCGCCTCATTGGAAAGGGACGGGCGCACCTCGTCGGCACGGAAGACATTCTCGATGGGCAGTGCATACGTCGTCGGATGCACATGCTCTGTATCGACATTGGAAAGATTATCCACATACGTTAGAAAATCCCCCAATGTTTTGAGTGCTTCTTCTTTTTCCTCTACAGGAATCGCAAGGCGCGAGAGATGCGCCGTTGTTGTGAGTTCCTGTTCCGTTACCTTCATGCCTCCACCGTCTTTCTTTGTCATATCCGAATCATTATAACAAATCGTTCCGCAGGTATCAAACGAAATCCTCATACTGTTTGCGGGCGGATAAAATCTGCCTCAAGTGCAAGGATCATCTCCCGCAGGAGCTTGAGTGCTGTCGCCGTTGATGTACCGCTCGGATCGAGCGGCGGCGAGAGTTCGACCATATCACAGGCAACGATATGACATCCGCGAATCACGGAAAGGGCTGCCTTCATGAGTTCAACAAAGGTCACGCCGCCCGCCTCGGGGGTTCCCGTTCCCGGAAATGCCGATGGGTCGAGCACATCGAGGTCTATGGTGAGATATACGGGACGATCCTTGACCTCTGCGATGGCTTCGGAGAGCCCTGCAAATGTAAAAGGGCGAAGATTCGTATGCCCCTCGCGTGCCCACTGCCACTCCGCACGCTCACCGCTGCGAATGCCAAACTGATGAATGCGTCCGTCGCCGAGGAAATCCCAGACACGGCGGATTACCGTCGCATGGGAGAGGTGATTGCCGAGATATTCGTCTCTGAGATCCGTATGCGCGTCGAAATGAATCACGGCAAGATCGGGGTGTTTTTCCGCCGCTGCCTTGATCGCAGGCAGGCTCACAAGATGTTCGCCGCCAATTAGAAAGGGAAGCCGACCATCCGTCAAAATATTCTTCGTAAATGTATGGATCATATCCAGCGCACGCTTTGTATCTCCGAATGGGAGCTCCAAATCGCCGCCGTCAAATGCGTGTGCATCCTCAAGATCAAGATCCTGATAGGGGCTGTACGTCTCCAGGCCGTAGGACTCTGCCCGCATGGTACGCGCAGCAAAGCGTGTTCCAGGGCGATAGGATGTCGTCGAGTCAAACGGTGCGCCGAAGATCACGATATGGCTGTCCTCATACGTCCCGTCACATCCGAGAAACGTTTCAATGTTGCGGTTCCACATCTTCGAGTATCTCCTCCACATAGTTCGGCAGGGCAAATGCAGCTGCGTGCAGCTGTGTGTTGTAATAGCGTGTCTTTATACCGAGCGACTTCCAATGTGCAAAGTCCACGCCCTCAACAGGGCGACGGTTCTTGGACGAGAATCCGAAGAGCCAATGGCCCGACGGATAGGTCGGTATGTGTACCTGATACACACGACTGAGCGGAAATGAATGGACAATGCGCTGGTGCATGCGCTGCATTGCATAGGCATCCTGCTCGTAAAACGGGCTCTCATGCTGATTGATCATGATGCCGTCCTCTTTGAGTGCCTTGAAGCAGTTCCCGTAGAACTCTTTCGTGAAAAGACCTTCCCCCGGTCCGAATGGATCCGTCGAGTCCACGATAATGAGGTCGTATGTGTCGATGGGTTTGCGTACGAAGCGCAGTCCGTCCTCGTAGTGGATGTGAACGCGCTCATCCGAGAGACATGACGCAGTCGATGGCAGGTATTCACGGCAGACATCGACCACCATCTCATCGATCTCCACGAGGTCGATATGGCGTATGGAAGGATAGCGCAGAAGCTCGCGCACAGTTCCCCCATCGCCGCCGCCAATCACGAGAATGTTCTCTGCCTCCGGATGTACGCATATGGGAACGTGGGTAATCATCTCGTGATAGATGAACTCATCCTTCTCTGTCAGCATCATATAGCCGTCAAGCGTCAAAAATCGCCCAAACTCGGGCGACTCGAACACATCGATGCGCTGAAACTCGCTCTGTCCGCTATAGATCTGACGATTCACGCGAATCGAAAGACGCACATCGGGCGTATGTTGTTCTGTATACCAAAATTCCATATCTATCTCTCCGTCATTACATTGAGATACTGTATGCTCATATCCTCGGGCCCCGTAATCTGGCAGCCCTTTTTCTTTGCATAGCGAATGTAGGTCAGGATTTCCTCCGTGATCTGCTCTCCCGGTGCAAGAATGGGAATGCCGGGCGGGTAGCACATGACAAATTCACTGCATATACGTCCACAGGACTTTGCAATCGGAAGGGACTCTTTCTCCGCATAGAACGCATCCTGTGGCCCGCAGACGACAACGGGGTCGATATACTCCATCTTGAGCGTCTTGGATGGATCCTTGCGGTAGTTGCGTCGGATCTCCGCGAGTGCCGCAACAAGGCGTTCGATGTCCTTCGGGCGATCCCCGACCGACACATAGGCGAGCAGATTCGCAATATCTCCAAACTCCGTCTGGATATCATAGTCATCGCGCAGGATGTCATAGACCTCGATGCCGGCAAGACCTGTCGGACGGGTGAAAATGGACAGCTTCGTCGTGTCGAAGTCAAAAACGGCGGCACCGTCGATCAGCTCACGCCCATAGGCATAGTAATCGCCGATGGCATTGATTTCGTCGCGTGCATAGGCAACGAGGTCGATGATCTTGTCGATGACCTCCCGTCCACGCAGGGCGAGATTCCGCCGACTGATGTCAAGGCTCACGAGGAGCAGATAGGATGCGCTCGTCGTCTGCGTGATATTGATGATCTGATGCACATAGCCGAGCGGCATGGAGTCCGAACAGAGCAGGAGAGAGCTCTGTGTCAACGAGCCGCCGGATTTGTGCATACTGATTGCCGCCATATCCGCGCCTGCATCCATCGCGGCGACAGGAAGCCGGTCACTGAAATACAGATGTGTGCCGTGTGCCTCGTCCACGAGCACCTTCATTCCATGGGCATGTGCAAGCTCCGTGATCGTGCGGAGGTCGGAGCAGATTCCATAATACGTCGGATTGTTGACAAAGACCGCCTTTGCATCCGGATGGCGTGCAATCGCTGCTGCCACATCCTCCACACGCATTCCAAGTGCAATGCCGAGGACATCGTCAATACCAGGATTCACATAGATCGGAATTGCACCACAGAGAATCAGGGCGTTGATTGCGCTCCGATGGACATTGCGCGGCATAATGATCTTATCGCCGCGTCCCACCGCCGAGAGCACCATCGCCTGTACCGAGCCCGTCGTCCCGCTCACCATAAAGAATGCGTGTGCGGCACGAAATGCCTCCGCCGCAAGGAGCTCCGCATCGCGTATCACAGAGACGGGATGACAGAGATTGTCCAGTATCTTCATCGAGTTGACATCGACATCCAAACACGCGCTTCCAAGAAATGCGGCAAGCTCGGGATTGCCGCGCCCGCGCTTATGTCCAGGTACATCGAAGGGTACGAGGCGCGCACGCTTCATTCGCTCAAGAGCCTCCTGAATGGGTGCGCTCGTCTGCGAGAGGTACGGCATTATTTCTCCTCCACGAGAAGTTTGGACACGAGCTCGTCATAGAGATAGTCTCCCGCAAGATCCTTATGCTTCACCCAGTATACCGCCTTCTCTACGTCCTTCTCAGCGGGAAGTCCCGCAGGACGGTAGGGCTTGAGTTCGAGGGCATCACGCGCGGGGGCAGGGAAGCCGCTTTTTTCCATGACAAGATCGATGTATTCCGCACGCGGCGCATGATTCAGATATTCCACGGACTTGTTGTAAGCGCGGTACATGGCGCGAATGGAATCCGCTTTCTCGTTGATGGCAGAATCGGAAAATACAATGACACCGGGATTTATGCCGAGCTCTCCCGATCGCGTGACGTAGTGACTTCCGGAGGCAACGGCAACGCTTGCCATTGGCTCCGGAAGAACCGCCGCCGCGAGATTTCCGCTCTGCAGCATCTCAAGTCGTACGGGAATCTGCGGAATAACGACCTTGGAGACCGCCCGCTCGTCCAACCCGTTCACCGCGAGGATCTCATCCGTCACATACTCGATGACGGTATTGCGTGAGATGGCGATCTCCTTGCCGTGCAGATCAGGGGCAGTTGAGATGCCCGTATTGCCGCCCGCAACGAGATTATAATTTCCGTCCGTGTAGGAGGTCGCGTGCAGGGCAAAGCCGCCCGAGCGTGCAAAGATAACCGCGAGAAGATCAGAGATTGCACCATCGAGATTGCCGCTCTGGAGAGCCGCATCCCGCTCCATCGCACTCTTGAAGGGGACGAGCTCGACCTCGACACCCTCCTCCGCAAAGTATCCACGCTCTACGGCGATGATGAACGGGATGGAATCCGTATCCGGCATCAGACCGATGGTGATCTTCGAGAGCTTTGCCTCCTTTGGCTGCGATTCCGACCCACAGCCTGCCGCGAGAAGGAGCAAAGCAGAAAGTGCCGCAGCAAGTAATCTCTTCATCCGATATCTCCTTCCCCACCCGAGCCTTGGGCGGATGGCGCATGCTCCCGCGCCATATGTTCGCACAGATAGCGCAGTGTCCACAGCGTATTGTACGGCGTGATTGCCGACTTATATGTGATGCGCGGAACGCCCGCATCCTGCAGTGCTTCGAGAACTTTTGTCAGACGTTTGCCCTGAATATTCTCGAACAGTATGAGACGATGCGGAAATTCAAAAACATCCGTGCTCTGTATCGACGACGCTTTGAAGCCCTTGCGGCCGAGCAGATAGCCGACCTTCTCGCGCCACGCGTCCGCAGGAAGAATCTGAACACGGATGCCGAGTGTGCGAAGAACTTCCTGCGCCAATGAAATCTGCTCTGTTGGAAATTGATAGAGCAGCACGCGCTCTTCTTTTTTCATTGCGGGTTTTCCCATTACTTTACTGCGAGTCCGCGCATCAGGAGATAGGTCACAAGCTCGTCGAGAGAGACCTCCTCCTCCAACATTTTTTGCTCTAGAGAGGCACGCAGCGTCTTTGGCAGCCGCACCGTCAGAAACCCTGTCGGGACCGTGGCAGGTGCATTCTCCGCTCCGGATGTCGGCTTTTGTGGCTGCTTCTTTTTTGTTTTGCCCGACACCTTCGCTGCCTCTTCGACAGGTTTGTCCGGTGTCTCTTTCTTCTTGCTGCTGCTTGGCGTCTGTTTCTTCTGCTCCGCTGCCTTAGCCATCTGCTCCTGTGCGGGCTTCTGTTTTGCGCCCTTATCTTCGGATGACTTTTTCTTTGCCACCGTCTTCACCTCTGTCTTCGGTTCTTTTTTGTTTTTCTTTGTACTTTGCTCCTTTGGCTCAGGAGGATAGACAAAGAACTCGTTGTATGCGTTGCGCAGATCCTCGCTTGCCTGTTTCGTTCCGACACCGATGATATAGGATGGATCCTCGGCGTTCAGAGACTCCGCGATGCGCACAAAATCCGAATCCGTCGTGATGATGAAGTACTTCCGCACGCCCTCCTGGTAGAGAATCTGTGCTGAATCATACAGTGCCGAGTCCAATGAATTTTTCCCGTAAAAGGTGCGACTGATCTGCCGAAAGGTAAAATCCGGATACTGCATGAGTTGATCCCAGCGCTTCTGTTCAGGATGCGCTTCCCAGTCCGAGACGACGATCATGCGGCAGGGGCGGTAACGCTGTGCCTGATCGATGGTATATTGAAGCATTTCAATCGGAGCGTTCTCGATATCGTAGAGAATCGCTACCGTATCATTGCTCGAGTCGAGCATCATCTCACTCCTCACTCCATATTGAATGAGCGCTTTGCACGCTGCACGAGAAATGCCGCCTCCACCTCAAGCACCTCTGCCTGACGCAGACTGTTTTCGGCAGCGCGAATGGTCGCCGCATTCTTGTCCGTCATCCATGCTGCGTAGCCCTGTGCATAGGCGATGTGCAGATCACAGATCTTGAGCCGCAGCTGATGCAGACTCTGCATACTGCGTGGAGCGGAAACGGCTTCCAGCTCATTTTTGCGCTCCTGCCAGTCGGCAAGGATCTCCTGCTCCATGATCTGACGTGCCATATCGCGTGTTGCCTGACTGCCGAGAGCACCTGCACCGAGCGCAGAATAAAGCCTGAGCTGTGCCGCCGCTGATGTCTGATCGTGTCGCTCGATGATCGCATTGCTTTCTTCGAGATAGGTGGCAATACGGCGACGTCGTGCCTGTTCCAGGACACCTGCATATTCATGCAGATTCTGAATGGAAATGACCTGCCAATCCCCATCCTCCGAGGGCTTGAGCAAAATTTTGAATGTAAAATCCGTATCCGCCTCGCCCTGATGGACAAGGAGATCCGCCTCTGCTGTCTGCGTGTCCTCGTGCAGTGTCAAATTGGAAATCTCACGGAACTCCAGATCACGCACGCCGATGCGGGAGAGAATATTTTCCGTATCTGCTCCATCCTCCGCCGGCGTCGCCGAGGGCCACATGCCAGTTGTCAGGCGCGTATGTACTGCATCCTGAAGCATCTTGATAAATGCGGGCTTGAGCATCTTGGAGAAATCCTCGAGTGCCGCAGCCGACTCGCGCGAATGCCCGAATTCGGCGTCCATCGTCCCCATCATAAAGTCGTCATAGCCGGAGTTCAGCACATCATCCAGCCGTACATGGCGCAAAAACAGAGTCTCATCATGCTGCTCCAATGCGGTTTCAATGGAATGCAGCGCATACTCCGGCGTCTTCGTATAGATGCGGAAATACCAGAAAAGCCCTGCAAACACAAACAGAACGCCGAGCAGTGTCGCACACGCGATCTTCAATTTCATCGCACGACTCATCATCAGAATCCCCTCCCTTTCTCGCAACACCGGATCAAGAGATCACCTCGTCGATGATCCCGCCGCCAAGTACAATATCATCCTCGTAAAACACGACCGACTGCCCTTTTGTCACGGCACGCTGCGGCTGTGCAAAAGACACACGCACACGATCTCCCAGCGGTGCAATGGTCGCTGCAGCCTCGCGTTTCCCATAGCGAATCTTCGCCTGAACCGGACGCTCCTCATGCAGCTCGCTCCACAGGGTCCAACTCGGATGGATTGCCAAGAGCTCACGTGCATACACATCGTCTGCAGTTCCGACAATGACGCGGTTTTCCGCCGCATCCAGCTCCGTCACATAGAGCGGCTGCGGTGCTGCAATGCCGAGTCCCTTGCGCTGACCGATGGTATAAAAGGCAATCCCATCATGCGTGCCGAGATGATTTCCATCCCGATCGACAATGTCACCGCTGCGCTGCTGCCCTGGACGGTGTTCCCGCAGATATGCTTTGTAGTCATCGTTCGGAACAAAACAGATCTCCTGACTCTCTGTCTTATGTGCGACGGGCAGACCATATTCCTCTGCCATACACCGCGTTTCGCTCTTGCGGAGATTGCCCAGAGGAAAGATGACACGCGCAAGTTTTTCCTGATTCAAATGGTAGAGTACATAGGACTGATCCTTATCGTGATCCAGCCCTTTGCGCAAATGATAAACACCGTCCTCATTACGGTCAATACGCGCATAATGCCCCGTCGCAATACAGGACGCACCGACGTTCTCCGCCGCGCGGAGAAGCCCATCGAATTTAATGTGACGATTGCAGACAACGCACGGGTTGGGCGTACGCCCGCAAAGATATTCATCAAGGAAATAGTTGATAACTGTACGCTCAAATACGTCCGTAAAATCGATGACATAGTGCGGTATTCCCAGAACATCTGCCACACGCTGCGCATCATCCACGCTGCTCGGCGCATTCGGCACGACGGCACGCGTCTCTTCCGAGAGGCGCATGGTCATGCCCATCACATCATATCCCTGCTCCAAGAGCAATGCTGCAGCGAGTGAACTGTCCACCCCACCGCTCATTGCAACGACAACCCGCTCCTTCTTCATCGCTCTCTCCAATACAATATTATCTCATAAAATGTGCGTTTAGTATAGCATTCACGCACTGAAAACACAAGAAATTGTATTTGTTCGACAGCCCTACACAAATCTTGTTTTTTTGAAGAATCACTGATACAATAAATGTGGGGAGGGGTGCTATGGCTGTTGTTGGCATCATTGCCGAATACAATCCGTTTCACTATGGTCACGGCTTTCAGATGGAAGCCGTACGTTGGAAACATCCCGCCGCATACATCGTCATCGCTATGAGCGGCAGCTTCACCCAGCGCGGCGCACCGTGTGTTCTTGACAAGTGGACAAGAGCGTGCCATGCCGTCGCAGGCGGTGCGGATCTTGTCCTCGAACTCCCCTTTGGCTATGCCTGCCGCAGTGCACAGGACTTTGCACGCGGCGGTGTGTCCCTGCTCTCGTGCCTTGGGATCGTCACACACCTTTCCTTTGGAACGGAGGCAGAGGACACTTCGCTGCTTTCGGAGCTCGCGGAACAAATTGACAGCACTTCCGTTCAGACGCATCTGCGTGAGCATCTTGAACAGGGCTGCTCCTATGCCGGTGCGCTCACGCGTGCACTGATGCGCGATACGGTCGTCCCTGAGGAGCTGCTGCGCGCGCCAAATAACATCCTCGCCATTGAGTATCTGCGTGCATTGCAAAGCCTTGCGCCGCAGATCCTGCCACTCGGCATTCAGCGCGCATCGGCACAACATAATGACGTACAGCTCCATACGGGCATCACCAGTGCCTCATCCATCCGTCATGCACTCAGAGCGTCACCACCGTCGTGGGATCGGATGAAAAAGAGCGTGTTGCCGTGCACACTGAACGACCTCAAGGAGGCGCATATGCGGGGAGTGCTGCAGGAAGACAGACTGCTTGAGCTCCTGCGCTACCTACTGCTCGTCACGGATACCCCTGCACTCATGGAGATACAAGGCGTTTCCGAGGGGATCGAACATCGTCTGATCCGCAGTTTGGAAACAGCGGCGGATTACACTGACTTTCTTGCGAAGGCATCTGCAAAACGCTATCCGCAGAGCAGGATCGCCCGCCTCATCATTCACCTGCTCCTGTGCTTCAAGAAAGCTCATGCAGCAGAATTCGATGCGAACGGCGCGTTATACATTCGTCCTCTTGCGTTCAATGCACGAGGGCGTGAACTCCTGCGTACGATCAAAGATGCATCTCCGCTCCCCATCGTCACGCGCACGGCGGATTATTTGACCGGCAAATTACGCAAAAATGACGCTGCAACCCTCTCTCCGCTGCAGCGCATGCTTGCTTTTGATACCCGTGCAACCGAGTTGCGCAGTCTCGCCTTGCCCACTCTTCGCACACAGAATCATCGCACGGATTTTATCATGTCTCCCATTTTCTTTCAGAAAGAAAGGACAGAATTATGAGCCAAAATGTAAAGCTTTCCTCTCTCCTCGTATTGAACGAGCTCAATCGTGATCCCGCACTCAGCTTCCTTGAGTGGGACGCAGAGGATCCCGCCTCACAGGCAGAGGCTGCGGCACATCTTGTGCGTGCGGCGGAGACGGAGGGGCTCAGCGGCAATTTGCTCCCGCAATATCTGCTCCACATCTTCACGCATAACGCGAATCTTGTCTCCGAAACCATGGAGCGGACGGGACTTCCGCCTGGAAACAGCCTGCGTCAGGCATTCTATCATGACATCGAGGTTCTCTATCCGCTGCTCACACTGCCGACCAGCAATGTGCTCGGCGCAGAGCTCCTAGATCACTACGAACCGACACAGAACATATACGATAAGACCGAGGACTTCCTAATCCCGTGGATTGAGGCGGCACAGTCTTCGCGCGACTATGCCGAGGCACTGCTCACCTTCTACGCGCGTTATGGGTATGGGGATCTGGCATCATATGTCGTCTTTCATTGGGACGATGTGGCGGGACGTATTCGCGGCGTGGAGCATTTCGAGCGCACCCAGATGAAGAATCTCATTGGCTACCAACGGCAGAAAGAACAGCTCATCCAGAATACGCGTGCTTTTGTCCAGGGAAAACCCGCCAACCACGTCCTGCTTGTCGGCGCACGCGGCACGGGAAAATCCTCTGCGGTCAAGGCTCTTGTCACGGAGTATGAGGATAACGGTCTTCGCCTTGTACAAGTGATGAAGGAGCAGTTGCGCAAGCTGCCTGAGATTATGGACACGCTCCGAAACTATGCCGGACGCAAGTTCATTCTGTTCCTTGACGACATCTCATTTGAAGACTCTGATGCTGAGTTCAAGGCGGTCAAGTCCGCCATCGAGGGCGGTGTCTCCTCCTGCCCGCCGAACGTACGGCTCTACGCCACCTCCAATCGCCGCCATCTCGTACGCGAGACCTGGCGCGACCGTGAGCAGGACGAACTCTATCGCGACGACAGCATCAATGAAACCATATCACTCTCGGATCGCTTTGGGCTTGTCATCCACTACCATACCCCCGATCAGGATGAGTACCTGGCGATCATCGACCACATGCTTGCGCAGAAGGGGGTTCACCTCTCCCCCGAGGAGCTTCGCATCGCGGGTCTTCGTTGGGAGATGACACACAGTGGACGCAGCGGGCGCACCGCACAGCAATTCGTCGCCCACTACCTCGGCATACACTGAACCGATCAGCAGTAGACGGAGAGTGCGAGCGGCATTGTCCGCACGCACAGAGGGAGCGGCGGTCCGCATTCTCCGTCGATATCGCTGTAAAGCTCTTCCTCTGCGTGAATCTCGAAGGATTTTGCTCGAATGTGCAGGATATTATCCCGCTCCGTTACCGGTTTTCCGGCAAACAGGCCTGCCGCAACAGACATAAACTGCGGCAGACCTATTTTTTTGACGGCAAGGAGGTCAAGCATCCCATCGTCAATGGCAACCCCATGACCGATCTGCTTCATCCCCGCGACCACGGGGCTGTTTGCAATGACAAACAGGAACACATCCGCATCATACTCCACATCATCTGCCATAATACGGACAGAGAAGGAGCGCAGACGCGGAATCTCGCCGATACCCTTGAGATAGTAGGCAACCTTGCCCAGTGCATTTTTATAGGTTGATTTTACCTCGTGTGCAATGCCTGTCAGCATTCCCGCACTGACGACATTCACAAAGTACCGCCCTGTTCCTTCGAGCAACCCCAGATCAACACGGCGCGCCTCGTTTGCGGCAATCCGCTCGATATACGCCTCCCAGTCACCAATCCCAAGGTGTGTTGCAAAGTCGTTGGATGTTCCGCTCCCGAGAATGCCAAGCGGAACATCCAGATCGGAGGCGACCATGGCATTGACTACGGCGTGCACCGTACCGTCCCCGCCGGCAGCAAGCACACCGTCTGGGCAGGTCTCAAGGAGGAAGTGTCCGAGATTGTCTTGTCCCCCTCCACGCGTACGATAGGGGCAAAGCACAATTCCATGACGTTGAAACATATCAATCAGGGAATCCAGTTTTCCCTTGAAAAGCGCATGACCCGAAACGGGGTTGTAGATCAGCCCTAGTTTTTTCATGCCTTAAAAACTCCAATTCTCTGCAGGAAACGGATGCCGACCGTACCAATCATCGGAAGCCGGCGCAGATCTTCCTCAATCAGCGCACGCAGGAGAAGCATCGCCGCAACATAGATACCGCAGCCAAAGAAGACAGCACCGAATGTCGAGATGGCGGCAATTCCCCACCATTCGAGCGTCCATGTGTAGAACAGATAGACCGCTCCGGCCATGATCGCAGCGGCACAGATCGTCTTGATAAGCTGCAGCAGTTCAATACGATAACCAATAAATCGATAGATGAAGTAGAGGTTAATGAGCGCTGCAACCCCCATGTCTGCCGCCGTCGCCCAAGCTGCGCCCATGATACCGAGCCACGGGATCGCCGTAAGATGCCAATTCAAAAAAACCTTTGCAGCTGCAGCAAGCAGCATATTCACCATTGGGATGGTCGGATGTCCGAGCCCTTGCAGGATGCCTGTAGAAACCTGATGCAGACCAAGCAGGATGATGCTGACGGCCGAGATCATGACAGCTGGACCTGCCCCGGGCGCGTTGTAGATCAGTGCCGAGATGGGGGTCGCCAACACGAACACAATGACAAACGCAGGGAAACAGACAAAGTTTGAGATACGAACGGATGCTGCCGTCTGATCGTAGACGCGCGTGCGGTCGCCAAGCACGCGTGACTCCGATATAGCGGGCACAATGCTCATCGCCATGGATGCGGTCAGGATCGTCGCAAGATTGACGAGCGGCACCGCCATGCCGTTCAGATAGCCGAAGAGTTCCGTCGCCTCGCTGATGCTGTAGCCCGCCGCCTCCAGCCGCTGCGGCACAATCATGAGGTCAAGGTTCGATACGACAGGCAGCATAATGCTCGCTGCGGATACGGGCAACGCGAGCTTGAAGATTCGTTCGATGATGGAGAGCCGCGACTCGTACGTCGCGCCCGGCAGAGGTCTTAGATCCGTGCCGTAGTCACGCGCAATGTCACGCTCCAGCTTGATATGGAAATAGACGAGGACAATGAGCCCTGTCACCGCGCCTGCAAAGGCTCCGAGGGAAGCACCTGCCGCTGCGTAGTCAAGCCCCCACGGCATGAGAACGCTTGCGAGGACGATCATCGTCACCACGCGGAAAATCTGCTCCACAATCTGCGATACCGCCGTCGGGGTCATGCGCTGCCAGCCCTGCAGATAGCCGCGAGAACTTGCAAGCAGAGTCACAAAGAAGACCGTCGGTGCCAGCACCACAACAGCCTTGTATGCGCGCGCGTCGCGAATCAGCTGCCAGTCAATCAGCCAGTCCGCAGCAAGATAGGTCAAAATCGAAAACAAGAGCCCCGTAAAGAGCATGAGCATCATTGAAATACGAAAGACACGCTTCGCGCCGTATATATCGTTCAAAGCTACACGCTCTGCCGTGATGATCGAAATAGCGACAGGCACACCCGCCTGCGAGACCGTCATGGCAAAAAAATAAATGGGAAAAGCCATCTGATAGAGACCGATTCCCTCACCGCCAAGGATGCGAGAAACGAAGATCCAGTTGAGCGAACCAATGACCTTGACCACGAATCCCGCGATTGTCAGGACAAAGGTTCCCTTGAGGAAGGATTCTCCCTTGCTGCTTTTCCCTTCAGCAACATCTATCTCACGAATGAGAAACACCGCCTCAATACAATAGTTTGAACATATAACTCCTACGATGAATTATAACATATACAATATCTACTAGCAATCGCACATTTCGCAAAACAAAGGGGCTGTTGCACGAAGCTAGAAAACTTCGTGCAACAGCCCCTTGTTCATGAACTTTTATCCGCGCAATTTCTTCACTGCGGCAAAGCCCTTCTCGGCCGCAGCAATCGTCCGTGCAATATCATCGTCCGTATGCGCACCCGAGAAGAAGAGCGTCTCAAACTGTGACGGTGCGAGATAGATGCCCTCGTTAAGCATGGTCTCGAACCAGATGCGGAACGCTTCCTGATCCGCTGCCTCCGCATCCCTATAGTCATAGACCTCACGGTCGATGAAGAAGATGCCGAACATCGACCCTGCCTGATGAGCACAGATCGGAACACCCGCATCCTTTGCCGCGCGCTGCCATCCGAGCAGCAGATCCTTCGTCTTGATCGTCAGCTCGCGGCTGTAGTCCGCGCTGCCTTCCTCGGGTTCTGCTGTGAGGATCTTCAGCGTCTCGATGCCCGCCGTCATCGCGAGCGGGTTTCCTGAGAGTGTTCCCGCCTGATAGACAGGACCCGCCGGTGAGACGCGCTCCATGATCTCGCGCCGTCCGCCGTATGCGGCAACAGGAAGCCCGCCGCCAATGATCTTGCCGAGACAGGTGAGGTCAGGGCGAATGCCGTAGGCTGCCTGTGCACCGCCGAGCGAGGCACGGAATCCGCACATGACCTCATCGAAGATCAGAAGTGCACCGTGCTTCTCCGTGAGCTCACGCAGCAGGGAGAGATAGCCCTGACGTGGAAGGACAAGCCCCATATTGCCCGCGACCGGCTCGACGATAATTGCGGCGATGTGCTCCCCCTCGCGCTCCATAACGGAACGAATGGCATCCTCGTCGTTGTATGGAACGGCAATTGTATCGGCGGCAGTTCCCTTCGTCACGCCCGGCGAACTCGGCACGCCAAACGTCGCCATCCCCGAGCCGGCACTGACGAGCAGACTGTCGCTGTGTCCATGGTAACAGCCGATGAACTTTACAATTTTATCGCGCCCCGTATAGCCGCGTGCAAGACGGAGTGCACTCATCGTCGCCTCCGTCCCCGAGTTCACCATGCGAATGACCTCGATGGACGGATAGATGGACTGCACCAGCTCTGCGAGTTCCGTTTCGAGGAGGGTCGGCGCACCGTAGCTTGTACCGCGCGCTGCAGCCTCCTGAATTGCCTTTACCACCTGCGGATGGGCATGACCGACAACCATCGGTCCCCATGAGCCGACGTAGTCAATGTATTCGTTGCCGTCGATATCGTAGATTTTAGAGCCTTCGGCGCGGGCGATAAAGAGCGGATTCCCGCCCACGTTCGCAAAGGAGCGGACGGGGCTGTTCACGCCGCCCGGCATATACTGTTTCGCCTCCGCGAAGGCGGCCTTCGATTTTTCTGTACTCCGCATAGCAAACCTCCTTATGCACTGAGCCATGCGGCGGCATCCATCGCATGGTAGGAAATGATGATCTTTGCGCCGGCACGCTTCATGCTCGTGAGCGTCTCCAAGACAATGCGCTGCTCGTCAATCCAACCGTTTGCGGCGGCGGCTTTTACCATCGCATATTCGCCGCTGACATTGTAGACGGCAATCGGGCGATCCGTCGCCTCGTAGACCTGTCGCACGACATCCAGATAGGCGAGCGCGGGCTTCACCATGATGATGTCCGCCCCCTCCTGTACGTCGAGAGTGGCTTCTTTCAATGCCTCGCGTACATTTGCGGGATCCATCTGATACTGGCGGCGATCGCCGAATGCGGGCGTACTGTCTGCCGCGTCGCGGAACGGGCCGTAGTAGCCCGAGGCATACTTTACCGCATAGCTCATGATGCTCGTATTGACAAAACCCTCCGCATCGAGCCCCGTGCGAATCGCGGCAATGCGGCCGTCCATCATATCGGACGGCGCAACGATGTCCGCGCCTGCACGCGCCTGACTGACTGCGGTCTGAACGAGGTGTGGCAGTGTCGCGTCGTTGTCCACATAGTGATCGTGCAGCTCACCGCAATGTCCGTGACTCGTATACTGGCAAAGGCAGACATCACCGATCACAAGCAGCTGCGGCACAGCCTCCTTAATCGCCGCGATTGCATGCTGCACAGGGCTCGTCATATCCCATGCGCTCGAACCGATCTCGTCCTTGTAAGCAGGAAGACCAAAGACCTCGACCGCAGGAATCCCCCGCGCTGCAATCTCGCGTGCAAGATTTGCGACCTGATCCACGGAGTAGTGATAGCAACCGGGCATACTTGGAATCTCTTCCTTGACATGCTCTCCCGGTACGACGAAGATCGGATAGACAAAATCACGCGGCGAGAGCTCTGTCTCGCGTATGAGATCGCGCATCCCTGAGGATATGCGTAAACGACGCGGACGCTGTATCAGATTCATTGCATATGCTCCTTTATCGCATTTACCAATCCGTCGATCGTATAATGTTCTGCCACAAGATCGGGTTCGAGTGCAAAACTCCGCGCTGTATCTGCTGTAACAGGTCCGATGCAGGCAATTTTTGTCTGCTGCAGCGGAGTGATATTCCCCAGCTGCTGTACGAGATTCTTGACCGTAGAGGAACTGGTAAAGGTGACAATGTCAATCTCGCCACGCATCAGTCGCTCGGCGAGTTCCGAACCGCCGTCCAGTTCAGGCACTGTCTCATAGGCAGAGGCGACATCGACTGTCGCCCCATGTGCACGCAGCGACTCTGGCAGCACGTCACGCGCCTCCTGTGCACGTGCCAACAGGATACGTGCACGCGGCGGCAAAATGGGAGTCAGTTTCTCGACAAGAGCCTCGGCACGGAACTCTTCGGGGACAATGTCCGCGTGAATGCCAAACGAGCGGAGCCTTTTCGCCGTTGCAGAGCCGATCGCTGCAATCTTCGCATAGCCGAGTGCACGCGTGTCCTTCCCTGCATGATGAAGGCGCGCAAAGAAATGTTCCACACCGTTCACGCTCGTAAAGATCAGCCATTGATAGACATGAATGTACTCGATGGCATGATCCAGTGCCGCATAGCCATCTGGCGGCGGAGCAATGCGGATCACGGGGGTCTCAATGCAGGATGCACCAAGTGCCGTCAGTTGTTCTGTCAGTGCAGATGCCTGTGCGCGTGCACGCGTGACAAGGATGCGCTTGCCAAGAAGCGGGCGAATATCCGCACGGTCGAACCAGCGCAGCTGCTCACGCAGCCTTACAACCTCACCGACGATGAAGATCGCGGGCGGTCGAATGCCATCGCGCTGTACCATCTCCGCTGCCTCGCCCACAGTCGTGACGTAGGTCTCCTGATTGGCACGCGTCCCCCAGCGGATGATTGCCACAGGAGTATCGGCAGGGCGTCCGTTTTCGATCAAATTTTTTGTGATGACAGGGAGATTTGCAACCCCCATCAAGAATACCAGCGTATCGACACCCGTCGCGAGATGCTTCCATTGTATATGGGATTCCGCTTTTGTCGGATCTTCGTGTCCCGTGATGACGGCAAAGGAGACTGCGACACCGCGATGTGTCACGGGGATGCCGGCATAGGCGGGAACACTGATTGCTGAGGTCACGCCCGGCAATACCTCAAACGGAATATTGCGTTCAAGAAGCACGAGTGCTTCCTCGCCCCCGCGTCCAAAGACAAAGGGATCACCGCCCTTGAGCCGAACGACAATCTTGCCCTCGTCCGCCTTGTCCGCCAACAGAACGTTGATATCCTCCTGCCGCATTGTATGCTTGCTGGACTGCTTTCCGACATAGATTCGTTCCGCATCAGCGGGTACATAGGAGAGAATGCTCTCATCTGCGAGGTGATCATAGACGACAACATCCGCCGCCTTCAGGCAGTTCATTGCACCAACCGTCAAAAGGCGCGGATCGCCCGGACCCGCGCCGACAAGAAATACTTTTCCGCTCATGCTGTAATACCTATCTCTTTCAAAATATCCCGACCGCCTGCGTCCAGCAGCTCCTCTGCCAGAGCAATTCCGATCTTCTCCGCCGCATCCACAGCTCCCATGGAACGCGACCGACAGACACGCATCCCGTCGACGGAGGCGATCATCGCCTCGACATGGAGCACATTTCCTTCGCCAACCTCGGCATAGACACCGACGGGGATCTGACAGCCACCCTCGACGCGGCGTAGAAATGCACGCTCCGCCGCCGCTGCCGCCGTCATCTGGGGGTCACGCAGGAAGTCGATCAACCCCAGAATCCGCAGATTGTCCGCACGACACTCAATCGCGAGTGCCCCCTGCCCGACGGCAGGAAGGATCATGGCACGCGGGAGAATCGTGCAAATACGATCACCAAGCCCAAGCCGTTTCAGCCCGGCTGCCGCAAGGACGATTGCGTCGAACTCCCCCGCATCGAGCTTTGCAAGTCGTGTATTGACATTGCCGCGCAGGTCAAGGATCGTGAGATCGGGGCGCACGGCAAGCAGCTGTGCACGTCGTCGAAGACTCGATGTGCCGACCCTCGCCCCTTGTGGGAGCTCCTCCATCGATCGATAATGAACGCTGACAAAGGCATCCCCCGCATCCAGCCGCTCTGTAATTGCCCCAATGACGAGCCCTGCAGGGACTTGTGTCGGCATATCCTTCAGGCTGTGTACGGCAAGATCGATCTCTCCTGCCAGCATCGCCTGCTCAAGCTCCTTTGTAAAGAGCCCCTTGCCCCCGATCTTTGCAAGCGGGGCATCGAGGATGCGGTCGCCCTTTGTCGTCATTTTCCTGAGCTCCACACGCACAGCGGGATGATGTTTTTCAATCTCCGCAGCGACGTATTCTGCCTGCCACAGAGCCAGCTTACTTGCCCGCGTACCGATAGTGATTGTGTCGCTGTTCACTTGTCCCTGTCTCTCCTATCGCATCCAACTTAAAGAGGGCACGCATTGCCTCGATGTAGAACGCCTCGTCCTTTGTACCCGCCGAGGCGCGAATCTTCATCATGGGCGTACGCAAAATCTTTCGTACAATCATGCGGCTCATATGCGCCACCTGTCGCCGTTCCTCCTCCGAGAGATCCGGCAGCTTTGCGCTCACACGCTTGAGCTCACACTCGCGGATCCGCTCACAGCGTCCCGAGAGAAGAGCCATGAGCGGCTGAAAGGACAGATATTTGAAGCGTTCGAGAAGGGATGCTACCTCCTCGTTCACGATCTTCTCCGCCTTGACCGCCTCTGCCTGACGCTCACTGAGATGCTCGTCCACAACAGCCTCGAGGGCATCGATGTTATACAGTTCAATCCCCTTGATGGCCGCGACATCGGGATCGACATCGCGCGGAACAGCGATGTCAATGAGGAAGAGCTTGCGCCCCTGCCGCCGTGCCATAACACGGCGCGCCTCCCATGCTTTGATGACGTAGTGCGGTGCTCCTGTCGAGGTGACGACCACATCGACACAGGTCATATAGTCCAGTGCGCGGTCAAAGGGAATTGCCTCCCCTCCGATGCGTTCGGCAAGACGCTCGGCACGCTCAATATGGCGATTGGCGACAAAGATCGTTTCAATCCCATGGGAACGCAGGTGCTCCGCCGTCAGCTCCGCCATCTTGCCCGCGCCAAAGATCAGACCACTGCATCCGCCCAGTCCGCCGAGCGAGGCTGCCGCAAGCTCCACCGCAGCGTAGCTCACAGATACCGAGCGATACGCAATGCGTGTCTCCGTCCGCACACGCTTGCCCGTCGCAATCGCACGGTGAAAGAGTAAGTTGAGCACCGTGCTCGTCGCTCCCGCCTCGCGCGCAATCGCATAGGCTTCCTTCACCTGCGAGAGAATCTGCCCCTCACCGAGCACTAGCGAATCAAGACTGGAGGAAACGCGGAAGAGGTGACGAATCGCCTCATCATCGACATAGGTATAAAGATATTCGTCAAGGTCGTCTCCGCCCTGCGCAAGATCGTTCAAAAACTGCCGCAGTGCCTGTGCGCCGCATTCGTGATCGTCCACGGATGCATAGAGTTCTGTGCGGTTGCAGGTGGACAGAACCACCAGACCGCTCAGACCGTCATATTCTCCAAGACTCATCAGTCCTGAACGCAGTTCCTCGCGGGAAAATGAAACCCGCTCACGCACATCAATCGGAGCTGTCCGATGATTTAGCCCCAATATCAAGAGCTGCATTGCGTAACTCAACCTCCGCTTTCTCTAACTCCCCATCGTGAACCATGTTCAAAATATAAGGGCGCAGTGCCATGCGCCAAAACGCCGTTCGCTCTCTGCTCGTTGACAGTATCGCCCGCATCTCGCGGCGCAGATGTGCAACGCGTTCGAGCCATTGACCAAAAGCCTCCGGATAGAGTTGCTCAAGCTCCATCCGTATCGCGCGTGAAAGCGCGGGGCTTGCCCCACCCGTTGAGACCGTCAGTAGGAAATCGCCGCGCCGAACGCTCGATGGAATCTGAAAGGAGGACGCAGACGGATCGTCGATGACGTTGACAAGAATGTCACGCTCCTGTGCCTCCGCTACAACCTCGGCATTGACCGCAGGGCAATCCGTCGCAGCATAGACCAAAAATGCTCCTGCGAGCATACCGTGCGCATAGCACACCGAATGCCAATCAATGCGTTTACAGTCTGAAAGTGTACGAAGCTGCGCCGTCACCGCAGGTGCAATTACGCGCACCAGTGACCGTTCCCCCGCTGCAAGAATCCCGGCAACCTTACGCTCTGCCACAATGCCGCCGCCGACGACAACAACCAGCCGTCCCGTGAGATCAACATTGAGCGGATACAGCACGCAGATACCTCCAAAAACATGAATCCTATTCACGTTCGCTATTATACCGCAAATAGGCGCAAAATAAAAGAGGAGAAGCGGCAATCCCCTCTCTTTATAGTGATTATCAACGAGGAAAAACGCATCTGCCGCATTCTTCGAGCAGCAGATAATCCGTCATATCCACGCCGATCGGTGTCACGGAGATCAGACCGTGCTCCACTGCATAGATATCCGTGCCCGCGCCCTTGTCCGTATCGGACACCTCACCCGAGACCTTGTAGTGCACGCGCCCGTTCTCCTCAATGCGCTCGAACGCATTGATGTAGTCGCGCCCGCCCTGTCGGCAGAAGACAAACTGCGGGGCATCTCCTGCAAGGCTCTTCGGAAAGTTAATGTTGAGCAAAAAAGGTTTGTCAATTATCGCCAATACATTATCCATAAACGGCTCGAAATACGCCGCCACCGCTGCGTATGAGATATCACTTCCCTCGATCAGGGAGAGTGCAAACGAGGGAATCCCGTGAAAGAATCCCTCGAACGCCGCACCGACTGTCCCCGAGTAGATCACATCCGTTCCGAGATTCGAGCCGTGGTTGATCCCCGAGAGCACGACATCGGGCATTTCCTCCGCGATTGCGTCGAGATAGAGTTTTCCACAGTCCGTCGGTGTCCCGTCAATCGCCCATGCCCGAATTTCGTATTCTGCATCAAAATTCTCATCGGCACGCACCTCAATCGCACGTCCGATCGTCAGTGCATGGGATGTGCCGCTCTGTTGGTGCATGGGAGCAGCGACCGTAACAGTATGGCACTGTGCCAGATGACGTGCGAGCGTTCGGATTCCCTCTGCCGCGATGCCGTCATCGTTTAGAATCAAGATATTCACAAATGAGCCTCCTATATATACGAAAAGCAGGTTGGAATGCCAACCTGCTTTCTCCAAAACCGCTAAGCGGATAAAAGACACATGGTGACCCACCACGGAATCGAACCGTGAACCTACTGATTAAGAGTCAGTTGCTCTGCCAGTTGAGCTAGTGAGTCATACGCCCCATAAGCGCATAGTTATTATAGAGGAAAGACGGAGACGATGTCAAGGGAAAATATAGTATTTACACGGCGAATTGTCATTTTGATTCTGTTACCTACTACTCCGATTTGATATTGCAATTTAGGGAAAAATCGTCGTTTTAGCAAAAAAGGCCTCTGCGGCGAACCGCAAAGACCTTTTGCATTCTTTCGAAAGAGACTTACTTCAGCGCATCGCCGAGCTGTGCGTTGACCTCACGAGCAGCCTGCACGCTCTCGTCGAACTTCGCCTTCTCCTCGCCCTCGAGCACCACATCGACGACCTTCTCGAAGCCGTTCTTGCCAAGCACGATGGGAACGCCAACGCAGAGATCCTTCTCGCCGTACTCGCCCTCGAGATAGACGCAGCAAGGAATGACCTTCTTCGAGTCGAGGGCAATTGCCTCAACCAGCGTTGCTGCGGAAGCGCCCGGCGCATACCATGCGGACGTACCGAGAAGCCCCGTCAGTGTTGCGCCGCCGACCTTCGTCTTCTGAACGACATCTGCGAGCACTTCCTTCGAGAGGAGCTGCGTGACAGGGATGCCGCGGAGCGTAGCAATGCTGACGAGAGGAACCATCGTCTTGTCATTGTGGCCGCCGAGAACCATGCCGTCCACATCGGTCGGTGTTGCGGGATGTCCTGCCGCGTTGAGTGCCTCGGAGAGATAGTAACGGAAACGGCTGCTGTCGAGCATGCCGCCCATGCCGATGACGCGGTTGCGCGGCAGACCCGTGGACTTCAGTGCGAGGTAGGTCATCGCATCCATCGGGTTGGAGATGATAATGAAGATTGCGTTCGGGGAATACTTGAGTGCCTGCTCCACAACGCTCTTGACAATCTTTGCGTTGACACCGACAAGCTCCTCACGCGTCATGCCAGGCTTGCGCGGGAGACCGGAGGTGACAACTACAACGTCGGAGTTCGCCGTAGCAGCATAGTCGTTCGTGACACCCTTGACCGTCGTGTCAAAGTTCAGCGCGTGCGAGCACTGCATCATGTCCATCGCCTTGCCCTCGGAAACGCCCTCTTTGATGTCGATAAGGACGACTTCCTGTGCAAAATTCTTGAGCGCGATGACATTTGCTACGGTTGCGCCTACGTTACCTGCACCAACAACAGTTACCTTCATAGTTTTTCCTCCTTAAAAAATCTCCTGTCACCCATCCCTAGCAATAAGTGACACGATTCGGAACAGGGTATACCAATAGTTCATAACTATGGAATCATTATAACATTCTCGTTCAGAAAAATCAATTAGTTATTTTGGAGAATTATTCAAACTTTCTTGGAAAAGTAGATTGTTTTCGTATGTAATGAATTATCCACAGATTTTCGCGCAGAAACGAAAAAACTCAGCCGATTATTTTGATCGACTGAGTTTTGTTTACATATGGTGGCGGCACAGAGATTTGAACTCCGGACACTGCGGGTATGAACCGCATGCTCTAGCCAACTGAGCTATGCCGCCGGTGGTGGGCAGGGATGGATTCGAACCATCGTAATCCGAAGATGACAGATTTACAGTCTGTTGCCTTTAACCACTCGGCCACCTACCCATAAACCTTGACAAGTATATGCGACGAAGGGCAATCTTGTCAAGGTGCTTTTTCAAATTATTTGTGTCCTACTCAGCGAGCGGCTTCATCGTTGGGAACAGGAGCACGTCGCGGATGGACGCACTGTCGGTCAGCAGCATAACAAGACGGTCAATGCCGATGCCGAGACCGCCCGTCGGCGGAAGTCCATACTCGAGAGCCGTGATGAAATCACGATCCATGACATGCGCCTCGGCATCTCCTGCCTCGCGCTGCTCAAGCTGATCGAGGAAACGCTGCTCCTGATCGATGGGATCGTTCAGCTCCGTAAAACCGTTCGCAAGCTCCCGCCCGTAGACAAAGAACTCAAAGCGGTCTGTAATGCGCGGATCGTCTGCGTTGCGCTTCGCAAGCGGCGAGATCTCGGTCGGATGCCCCGTGATGAAGGTCGGCTGCATCAGCGAATCCTCGACCTTTTCCTCGAATGCAGCGTTCAGAATGCCGCCGATGCCGTGACGCTCCTCGAACGGGACACCGATCTCACGGGCCATTGCACGTGCCTCGTCAACCGTATTGCAGGAGAGGAAGTCCTTCCCCGTCGCCTCGCGTACCGCGTCGTTCATGCTGATCGTGCGGACGTTATTCAGGTCGATATCGATGCCCTGATATGTGATCTTCGTTGTACCGAGCACGTCTTCCGCCGCCTGACGTACAATGCCCTCCGTGATTGCCATGAGGTCACGATGGTCGGCAAATGCCTGATAGATTTCAATGGAAGTAAACTCGGGGTTGTGGCGCACATCCATGCCCTCATTACGGAAGATGCGTCCCATCTCATAGACACGGTCGAGCCCGCCGACGATGAGCCGCTTGAGGCTCAGCTCCGTCGCGATGCGGAGGTAGAGATCAATGTCGAGCGCATTGTGATGTGTGATAAACGGTTTTGCCGCTGCGCCGCCCGCGAGCGTCGAGAGCACGGGGGTCTCCACCTCAAGGAAGTCACGTTCGTCGAGATAGCGGCGAATGGACTGGATGATCTTCGTCCGCTTGCGGAATGTCTCGCGTACCTCCAGATTTACCATGAGATCCAGATAGCGCTGACGGTAGCGTGTGTCCACATCCTTCAGACCGTGGAACTTCTCCGGCAGCGGGCGCAGGGACTTCGAGAGCAGATCAAAATCCTCGACGCGTACGGTGATCTCACCGCGCCGCGTCTTGAAGACCACACCGCGAATCCCGATGATATCGCCAATGTCGAGCCGCTTGAACTCCTCCTTGTATTTCTGCTCACCAAGCACGTCCATTTTGAAATAGACCTGTATGTTTCCCGTGCGGTCATTGAGTGTTGAGAACGATGCCTTGCCATGCCCGCGTATCGCCATCAAACGACCCGCAACACGAACCTCCGCCCCCTCTTCATCCTCAGCGAGATAGTCATACTTCGTCTTCAGATCCGCTGCATAGTCCGTGACCTCGAAGCGATGTCCGAACGGAGCAACGCCCATCGCACGGAACGCGTCCATTTTTTCGCGGCGAACGCGCATCATCTCATTCAGATCCTGCTCGGGGGCATTTGATGTAAATTCTCTTTCTTCAGCCATCCCTGCTCCTTACTTCTTGATATCCATGATCTTGTACTGAATCAGTCCTGCCGGTGCATTGACATTGACCACATGGTCAATCTGTTGTCCGAGCAGAGCCATGCCGAGCGGCGACTCGTTCGAGATTTTCCCCTCGTCGGGATCCGCTTCTGTCGAGCCAACGATGAGGAATGTCTCGTCCTCATCGAATTCCAGATCTTTTACCGTTACGCGGCTGCCCATGGTGACGGTCTTGCCATCCCCCGCCTTGATGATGTCGGAGTTGCGGATCTTCGTCTCGAGCTCCTGAATCTCGCCCTCAAGAAAAGCCTGCTCGTTCTTTGCGTCATCGTATTCGGAGTTCTCCGAGAGGTCGCCGAGTGCAATCGCCGCCTTGAGCCGTTCGGCAACCTCGATGCGGCGTACGCTCTTGAGGTAGTTGAGTTTTTCGACGAGCTTGTTGTAGCCGTCCTCGGTCAGCATGACCTTCTTCTCTGCCATGAAATACTCCCCTTTATCGTCATTCTTCGGCATTGATGTCATTCACCAATGCGCTTATTTCCGGATCTTTCTGCCCTGTGTTCACTAAGGAAAGACGCTGTTTATGGCGCAGTTTCTTGATCTGACATTCCCTTTTTTGGGCTTCTTCTTTCGTATCAAACGCCTCGGCATAGACGAGACGGACAGGGCGGCGGGCGCGTGTGTACTTCGCCCCTGTTCCTTCATTGTGTGCGTGCAGCCGTCTCCGCAGGTCGTTCGTCCACCCCGCATAGAGACTCCCGTCCGCACACAACAAAAGATAGGCATAGTTCATTTCGCTGCGTCTTTGATCGTGATTTTCTCAATCACGACATCATGCACAGGACGATCAGCATAGCCGGTCTGCGTGTGACCGATGTCGCGCACCACATCCATGCCATTGATGACCTTGCCGAAGACCGCATGTTTGTTGTTCAGCCAGGGTGTCGCGGCAAGCGTGATGAAGAACTGACTGCCGCCCGTGTTGGGGCCCGCGTTCGCCATTGAGAGAATGCCCTCGTCATCGTGCTTGAGAGAGGGATCGAACTCGTCGGGTATGGTGTAGCCGGGACCGCCCGTGCCGTTTCCATTCGGGTCGCCGCCCTGAATCATAAAGCCGTCGATGACACGATGGAAGATCAGCCCGTCATAGAACCCTTTTTCCGAGAGGTCGATGAAATTCTTCGTGGTGATGGGGGCTTTGTCCTCGAAAAGCTCCACCTCGAATGTGCCCTTGTTCGTCGTAAATTCTGCAATGCGGTTGTTTGCCACTGCTCTCTTCTCTCCTTTGTCCTGATCCAACAGCATATTGAATGACATCCCTGCATTCCCGCTGTGTGCTGCAAACAGTATAGCAGCGACGGCAACCAGAATGCCGACTGTCAAAAGATAAAATTTCTTCCCCATTCTACCGAAAGCCCTCCTATATTTCAACCTATATTTCAAATTTGCTGATGTTCTCCCGCCTGGGTTGGTGACCAGACCGGAATCTCATGCCCCGCCGCAAAAAAATCCTCAGACGGCTGCCATGCGGGATAACCAACGGAGTGCATGGCGACAAGTGCCTTCGGATGCGTCTCTGCACAAAACACCTTTGCACCGCGCTCCATCGACGGACCAAGACGCCCATCCACGGGAAAGAAGGCAAGGTCAAAGGATTGCCCCGCGAGACGTTTCATCTGCTTGCGAAACGCATTTTCTGCAAGTTTTCGGTTCTCGGCGGTATCCCCCGTCCAATCCCACCAGTTGAAATCGCCGGCGTGGAAAATACGTTTTCTATTCACCTCTACGAGGAAGGATGTTCCCTCATCCGTCGAAGAAAAACTGGTCACCGTAATACAATCGTCCTGCCACACATCATAGAGACCGATCCAGCTCACCTGCTCCGACGGAATGCGAGCCGCTCCAGGATTCCTCCGTATGTCCTCACTCAGAAGGTAACGTTGCACCTTGCCGGCATAACGTGCAATCATCGGATTGAAGTGGTCAAAATGCGCATGGGAGGCGAAGAAGTACAGCTGCGTAAAGTCATCTCTCGCCAGCTCCCGTTCAAGAGCGCCCGCAGGATCGTCGAATGCGTCGAAGACCAGCAGGACATCCCCCACACGCACGAGGAAACCGCTGTTCAGCAAATAAATTACATCCACGGCGTTATCTCCCTCCCTTTTCTTCATTATAATTATCGTCTGACGCCGAAGCATCGTTTTGATTGATCCGACCGAAGCCGCGTCCCATGACCTCGTTCGCGGACATGATGATGACGAAGGCACGTGGATCGACATTGTGTACAATGAATTTCAGTTTTCCAACCTGCGTTGTACCGACCGCCACAAATACAACATTTCGCTCACGGCGCGTGTATGCTCCCTGTCCATGCAAGAATGTTACACCTCTGTGCATTTGGTCAATGATGTTCTCTGCAATCTCCTTGTGTTTATCCGAGATAATGAGAACCGCCTTGCGGTGATTGAATCCCGCAACGACTTTATCCACAACTGTCGCATTGATGAACATATAGATGAGGGTGAACATCGCGGGAGCCATGCCGAAGAGGAACGCCGCAATGAGCATGATAAGGCAGTTCATCGAGAAGAGAACGCCGCCCATATGCAGGTCATAGTATTTACGAACGATGGCAGCGAGGATGTCAAATCCCCCCGTACTGCCGTTCATACGAAAGACAAGCCCGTAGCCAAGCCCTGCAAAGACACCACCGTATACAGTGGTCAGCATCATATCGGTCACGGGTGCATATGCGTTCAGCGGGCGCGTCAGGTCAAGGAAGAACGAGAAGATCGCCGTACCGATGATGATGTCGATCGTGTACGCCTTCCCCATCAATCGCCACGCCATGAAGAGCAGCGGGATATTATAGATGAACGTCTGAAGACCGATGGGCAGCC
The DNA here is from genome assembly GCF_057271695.1 of Centipeda sp. (in: firmicutes). Taxonomy (NCBI): domain Bacteria; kingdom Bacillati; phylum Bacillota; class Negativicutes; order Selenomonadales; family Selenomonadaceae; genus Centipeda; species Centipeda sp. (in: firmicutes). Next base: position 887 of record NZ_DBHIVL010000022.1, on the reverse strand, counting down.
CAAAGATATAGTAGACGATCATCGCAATGCCGGTTGCACCTCCTGTGAGGAGATGCGCAGGAACGAGAAAGAGATTGATCGAGCTGCTGGCAATCAGGCAGCCGAGGGTGATGCCGACATAGCGCATGATGCGGTGTCCGAGTACGCGCATATGCAGATCGTGTGTCATTTGACATAGCCTCCCAGCTTCACATTGTCATTCTTTGGAAGGTCGGATACATCAATCTCCTTGGAGGCGATAAAACTGTGCTTCAGATCGAGTTCAACAAAGGATTCGTCATCGGACAGTGCCATCTCGTCCGCTTCCTCATCCGTCAGTGGAAGCATTGTGATACGCGCCGATGCGAGCGCACTGTTCTCCGCGTCGAGGTTCAGAATCAGACGCTCGCGCACATGCTCCGGATGGGAGAATACATAGCAGGTATGCCCGTCCAGAAACTGCCGCTCCGCCTTTCCATACACCTTGAGGAGATAACTGCTCGTTGCCCCATAGTGCACATCCTTGCGCAGGTGATACTTTTCACCGATCAGGTTGATGTCGACGACCTTTCCGCCCGTGACAGAGGTCGAGACCACGATATCCCCATAGGTAAAGGTCTTGAGATGAATCCCCCAAATGACCTGCTCATTCTGAACATCGGGGTCTCCCCAACGTGCACGCAGAGCCTCCTCGGAATCTCCGAGCGATATATTCTGATAGGAAAAGTCCTCTGCTTTAATCTTGCCCGCAGCTTCTCCAACCGTGAAGAAAATGAAGGAAAGAAAGCTCAGCAACAGCAGTATGGCGAAGCGAAAATATCTCTGCACAGTCTCTTACCCCACAGTATCAAAATGTAAAGGAATCGCTGATAAAATGAAGTCCGTCAGATTGGCGTAGATTTTTTCGT
>NZ_DBHIVL010000021.1:0-33171 GCF_057271695.1 Centipeda sp. (in: firmicutes) | reverse complement strand
AGTGCGGGCAAAAAAGATACGTCAAGATGGCGTGGCTGAATTTATCAGTGCTTCCGTAATCATTTATAAGGTTTAGGAGAGCCTGTCGGCGGATTTCCGCCGATATGAAAGGAGAATCACGATGAACCTTAGCAGACGTGACTTTTTGAAAGCCACCGGGCTAAGCGGCGTCGGGCTGGCACTCGCAAGTCTCGGTCTCGATGTCGGCAAGGTCGAGGCGGCGGCGAAAGAGTACAAGCTGACGGGCGGTCGGGAATTTACCTCCGTCTGCCACTTCTGCGCCTGCGGCTGCGGAACCCTCGGCTATGTAAAGGATGGCAAGCTGATCAACCTCGAAGGTGCAGCGGATCATCCGGTCAACCGCGGGGGACTGTGCCCGAAGGGTGTTGGCTACGGTCACATTCCGAACTCGGCAGAGCGTCCGAAGTGCCCCATGTACCGTGCGCCCGGCAGCGATCACTGGGTGGAGATCAGCTGGGAGGAGGCAATCGACCGCGCAGCGCGTGCCATCAAGAAGGCGCGTGACGAGAACTGGACCCGCGAGGACGAGGTGAACGGCTACAAGTTCATGAGCAACCGTACCGATGCGATTGGTCTGATTGGCGGCTCGCAGGTCAACAACGAGGAGTGCTACCAGCTCATCAAGATGGTGCGCGGTCTCGGTGTGGTCAAACTCGACAACCAGACGCGTGTCTGCCACGCAACGACACCGCCGGCACTCAGTGCTGCATTCGGGCGCGGTGCGATGAACGGCTCGTGGTACAACATCAAGCATGCGAAGATGGTTTGGATCGAAGGCTCGAACATGGCGGAGTGTCATCCGATGGGGATGAAGAACGTCATGGAGGCAAAGGACAACGGCGCGATTATCGTCCATGTCGATGTCCGCTATACCCGTACTTCGCGCGTTGCAGACCATTTCTTCCAGCTGCGTCCCGGCACAGATATCGCATTCCTCGGAGCACTTATCAATTATATTATCCAGAACAAGAAATACGATATTGACTATCTGCGCCGCAACACGAACGCATTCTGCGTCCTGCGCGACGACTTTGACTTCGATGCGGGCATCTTCTCCGGCTATGACGAGAAGACACGCACCTATGACAAGACGACATGGGGCTACAAGCTCGACAGCAACGGAAAGCCGATGAAGGCTCTCACGCTCGCGACACCGGGCACGGTCATGGATCGCCTTGCGAAGCATTTCTCGCGCTATACGATGGAAAAGGCGTCTGCGATCACGGGGATGCCTGTGGCGGATATTCAGAAGGCGGCAGAGCTCTTCTCGACGATCACGCCGACGGTCATGATGTACGCGCTCGGCATGTGCCAGCACACGATCGGCGTTGAGAACATCCGCTGCTTTACGATCATCCAGCTGCTCATGGGCAACATCGGTGTCTCGGGCGGCGGCATCGACGCGATGCGCGGACAGCCGAACGTGCAGTCCTCGACGGACTACGGCATCATGTTCCAGTATCTGCCGGCATACCTCTCGTATCCGACGCATAAGACGGATACCCTCGCGAAGTGGACGCAGAGCAACGGTACGGCCAAGGCGAAGTACCTCAAGAACCTCCTCAAGGCGTGGTACGGTGATGCGGCGAATGCGTCGAACGACTATATGTTCAACGCGCTGCCGATCCGCAATGGCACGCACAACGACTCGCTTTACGTCATGTTCGAAAAGGCGATTGAGGGCATCGTCAAGTGCATCTACGTCTGCGGACAGAACCCGCAGGTGACGAACGCAAATCTGACGGTGGTCAACGAGGGGCTTAAAAACCTCGACACACTCATCGTACAGGATGTCTTCGTCAACGAGACAGCTGCGTTCTGGGAGCGTCCGGGGGACAATCCGGCGGACATCAAGACTGAGGTCATCTTCCTGCCTGCTGCCTCCTACCTTGAGCGCTGCGGCACGATGACGAACTCCCAGCGCATGATTCAGTGGCGCATGAAGGGGCCCGATCCGGTGAATGACTCGCGTCCCGACTACTGGATCATCGACAAGCTCTGGAAACGCATCCGTGAACTCTACAAGGACTCCACCGACCCGAAGGATAACGGACTCAAGCTCCTCACATGGAACTTCGGCGATCCGGACGATGGACAGACCTATGTCGAGAACATCATGAAGGAGTGCAACGGCTATGATCTGACAGACGGCCATCTCCTGCGCGGCATCCGTGAGATCCGCGACGACGGTACGACGATGGCGGGTATGTGGATCTTCACGGGCGTGTACGGTGACGGGGTGCATAATGCGCGCCGTCGCGGACAGGAAGACCACGGCGACATGGGCATCTACCCGAACTTTGCATGGGTCTGGCCCGACAACATCCATATGCTCTACAACCGTGCATCCTGCGATGAGAACGGCAAGCCGGTCAGACCGGGGCAGGCACTCGTCTGGTGGGATGAGGCGAAGGGGATCTGGGACGGCTACGACGTTCCCGACGTTGCTGACCGTACGCAGGGACCGAATACCCCCGGCGGGCAGAAGCCGTTCCGCATGAACGCCGAGGGCATTGCACGTCTTTTTGCCGCTGAGTACAGCGATGTGGAGAACGGCATGACGCGCGACCACTCCTATACGCCGGTGGACGGTCCCCTGCCCGAGTTCTACGAGCCGGTTGAAAGCCCGACGAAGAACGTGATGAACGAGGGACAGAAGACCGAGTTCAACCCCTGTGTCATCTATCCGCGTGTGCCGAAGTACCAGAAGATCGGTACGCCGGACGAGTATCCGTATGTCCTCTGCTCCTCGAGTCTGACGGAGCACTGGTGCTCGGGTACAATCACGCGTCATATCCCGTATCTCAACGAGCTGGTCAAGGAACCGTTCGTCGAGATGTCCGAGCAGTTGGCGGTGAAACTCGGTGTCCGCAACGGCGACCTCGTCCGTGTCAGCACGGCGCGCAGTGCAATTGAGGTCAAGGCAATGGTCACGAAGCGCGCACAGCCGCTCATGGTCAACGGCAAGCTGACGCATATGATCTGGATGCCCTACAACTGGGGCTTCAAGGGACTCTCGAAGGGACCCTCGGGCAACTATCTTACCATCGACGCGCTCGATCCGAACGTACAGGAGCAGGAGTTCAAGGCCTGCCTTGCCAACGTCGAACGGTTGTAACTCCCTTTGCGGCATGAACCGCATGGGGCATGATCGCGCAAAAAATAAATAGGAATAACGTCTGAAAAGACGGGGAGACCCCTTTTATGAAACCGAAGAAAATCGATCCGATGAAGCGCTTCCTCAAGCAGTATCCGTTCCTCGCTGAGGCGGAGCGCATTCACCGTCTCGTCGATGAGGCGGTCGGTATGCCGGAGGCCATCCAGCTGCCCGAGCGCGCCGTCACAAAGACGCTGACGGAGAAACTGCCCATCCTGCAGCAGGAGACCTATCGCAATCGTATGGTGCGTGCGGTCTACCTCATGCAGGAGGAGGTCTTTGCCCGCATCGCTGCGGCAGAGGTTCCGCCGCTCATGCAGGAATCGGCACGTGAGTATCTCGCTGTGCTGAAGAAGCTGCGCAAGGCGGCAAAGGAAGAATTCATCATCGCCGTACTCACGCAGGACAAGGAGGCTCTTTCGGCACTGTGCGAGCAGCACGCGCTCAACGAGGGCTTTATTCGCAGCACCACATGGCGCATGATCGCCGCGCTCGTACCCGCAGCGCTGAAGGATCCGGACGGGTGGAATCCCGACCGCGATAGGCCGCGTTTCCGTGAGAATTTCTGCCCCGTTTGCGGACGGCAGCCGGTGCTCGCGGATCTCCGCAAGCATCGACAGGGGCGCACGCGCGACCTCGTCTGCGGCGGATGCGGCACGCGTTGGCTCTATGCGCGTGTTGGCTGCGTCTACTGCGGCAACACGGATCTGGAGAAGATGCACATGCTCGAACCGACGGACAGCGATCTGATGCGTCTTGATATCTGCGACGCGTGCGACAGCTACATCAAGACCTATCGGGGACCGGCCGACGGCAGCGATGCCGATGCAATCTATCGGCAGGACTGGGCGAGCGTCCATCTCGATCTCCTCGCCGAGGAGAAGGGGCTTCATAAAAAGGGCAACACCATAATGGAATAAAATGTATCAACTCAGATAAGGAGAGGAGCGAACGTCATGACACAGGAAATCGCAATGCTGCATGATATGTCGCGCTGCACTGCGTGTCGCGGCTGCATGGTGGCTTGCAAACAGTGGCACGACCTGCCGCCCGATATGGACACACCGTTCGAGGGCGAGTACCAGTCGCACAAAGACCTTACGCCGCGTGTCTATACGCTCATCGAGATGAAGGAGCGCGTTGATGACAAGGGGAAGTTCCACTGGGACTTCTTCAAGAAGAACTGCTTTCACTGCGGCGACCCCGCCTGCGCGAAGGGCTGCCCGGAAAACGCCATCGACCGCAACCCGAACGGCACCGTCGTCATCAACGAGGACAAGTGCGTCGGCTGCCACTACTGTGAGCACAACTGCCCGTGGCACATTCCCAAGATTGACGAGATCCGTCACAAGTCCACGAAATGCGATCTCTGCTATGATCGCATCGCGCACGGCTACGAGACGACGGGGGAGATCCTGAAGCCCTCGTGCGCCAAGACCTGCACTTCGCACGCGCTGGAATTCGGCACGCTTGAGGAGATGAAGCAGCTCGCGGCGGAGCGTTGTGCGAAGATCAAACCGAATTTCCCGAATGCGAACGTCTACAGCCCCGAGGGCGTAGGCGGAACGCACATGATCTACGTCCTGCCCGATAAGCCCGAGGTATACGGTCTGCCGGCAAACCCTGTTACGCCGCTTTCGATCGACCTCTGGAAGGCGGGTCGCACCTTTACGAAGCTCGCCATCGGCGGTGCAGCCGCAGGGATCGTCGGCGCTATGGTGCTCAGCAAAATGGTGAAGTCGAGTGCCAAGAGTTCCTCGCAGGAACAGGAGAAGGGGTGAGCACAATGCTGATCAACAAGAAATTTGTTCCGCGCCATCAGAAGACATTTGCCCTCTGTCACTGGCTGAACGCATTTGCGTTCTTCATGCTCTTCCTCACGGCGCTGCCGCTCTATGCGGACACCTTCCGTTTTATGTATGACATCTTCGGTGACAAGACGCTCATGTACGCACACCGCGTATTCGGTGTTCTGTTCATCGCGACCCCGATCATCGGCTTCTTCATTGCGCGTGAAGGCTATATGACGATGATCAAGGAAGTCTTCCGCTTCGGTCCGAAAGACATGGAGTTCATGCAGAAGTTTCCCATCGAGCTGATGGGCAAGGATCCCGGGATGCCTCCGCAGGGCTTCTACAATGGCGGTGAGAAGATGAACATCGCCCTGCAGCTTGTGCTTGCGGTTGTCATCGCCGTTACGGGCGTGATTCTCTGGCTTGGCGACAGCGTCCTGCCGGCGACCGTCACGGCGTATGCGATTCCCGTGCACAGCATTGCGGCAGCCGTCTGCTTCGCTGCGGCGCTCGGCCACATCTACCTCGCCGCTGGGGTCAACCCTGACTCTCTCCATGGCATGAAGGACGGCACGATCAAAGCATCGTATGCCGCACATCACCATGGTGCATGGGTGAGCGAACTCATCGCACAGGGAGTTGTGACGCGTGAGGAGATCGAGCAGGCAGAGAAGGAAGATCATCACTGATTTCGTTTCATTGACGAAAGCCGCTGCGGCGCAGAGCGCTGCGGCGGCTTTTTTTTCATACGCGTTTATGATATGATGAGATGGGAATGATCCGAGAAATGGGGGAGCGCAATCCGATGAAAAATGTTCGTGCGATGGTGCAGGGGCGCATTGCGCGCGTTGCTGTTGTGATGTTCGTGGTGCTCGTCGTGCTGACGTTCCGCTATGCCTATCTGCAAGTCATTCAGGGAGATGTGCTTGCACAGCGGATGCGCGACCAGAGCGGTTACGAGTTCCGTATACAGACACTGCGCGGTCCGATTCTTGACCGCAACGGCAAGGAGCTCGCCGTCAGCAGTATGACGAGATCCCTCTTTATCGATCCCAATCATGTCTATGACGAGCATGATCCGGCGGAGATTGCGGCAGATATCGCGCCTCTCCTCGGACTTACGGAGCAGGAAATATTGGACGACATTGCCGTCGGCGGCGGCTTTGTCTGGGTTAAGCGATGGCTTGAGCACACGGAATACGAGGCGGTAGGCGCTGTCATCCGTGAGAAGGGCTACAGTGACTGTCTCGGCTTTCAGAACGAGGCGAAACGCTACTATCCGAACGACGCTCTCGCGGCGAATGTGATTGGCTTCGTCAGCTTGGAGGATAAGGGGCTGGGCGGTGTGGAGCACGCGCTCGACCCGCTGCTCAAGGGGGAGGTGCGCGAGGAACGCCTGACTGTCGACGGACAGCGGCGGCCGATCCTCGACTCCATCTTCTTCGGGCGGCGCACCTATGGCAGCGACTACTGCAAGACGGCGATTCTCACCATCGACAGTACGATTCAGTTCATGGTGGAGCAGGAACTTGACCGTGCCATGGCGGAGAATATGCCGTCTTCCGTCACGGCGATTGTCATGGATCCGAAGACGGGGGAGATCTTGGCGATGGCATCCCGTCCCTCGTACAACCCAAACCGCTTCTGGGAGTATACGGATGAGCAGCGCAAGAATCGTGCCGTCTCCTTCAACTATGAGCCGGGCTCGACGTTCAAGGCGATTGTTGCGGGAGCGGCACTGCAGGAGGGCATTGTCACACCGAATCAGGTCTTTTACGACCCCGGCTATGTTATTGTTTCGGAGCGTCGCATCCAGAACTGGAACAACGAGAGCTACGGAGCCGTTACCTTTACCGATATTGTAAAGAACTCACTCAATACAGGGTTTGCCCAGGTCGGACTGTCGCTCGGTGCGGAAAAACTGATGCACTACACGCGGCTCTTCGGCTTTGGCGAGACCACGGGCATCGACCTGCCGGGCGAGGAGGAGGGAATCCTGTTCCAACCCGACGAGATGCTGGACTCGGACATTGCAACCGCTGCAATCGGACAGAGCATTGCCGTGACCCCCTTGCAGCTCGTGACGGCGGTGTCTGCCATTGCAAACGGCGGCACACTGATGCGTCCGTATATCATTCGTACGATCAAGAACCCCGATGGGTCGGTCTATGAGGAGCGCAAGCCGCAGGAGGTGCGCGAGACGCTGCAAAAGACGGTCAATCGTACGCTCATCGGTCTTCTCGAGCAGGTTGTTGCAACGGGCGGCGGAGCGAAGGCAGGGGTCAAGGGCTACCGAATCGCGGGCAAGACCGGCACGGCACAGAAGATCAGCCGCGAGACCGGGGGATACCTGGACGGTCGGTACATTGCCTCGTTCTGTGGGTTTGCCCCTGTCGAAGATCCGATTTTTACGGTGCTGGTCGTGATTGACGACCCGCGTGGCGGCAATTTCTACGGCGGACAGATCGCCGCACCTGTCGCTTCGCGTATCTTTACTCAGCTCCTGCGCTACGCGCATGTGGAGCCTTCGAGCAATTCCTTTGCACAGGAGCAGGAGACGGATGCCCACACCCGTACGAGCAGTGAAGAGAAGCGCATGGAGGCGGTTGCGACTCCACCGGAGGGCAAGGCTCTCGTGCCGGACTTTACAGGGCTCTCCATGCGCGAGGCGGCACGCCTCGCCGAGCAGCGCGGGCTCTTCTTCGAGAGCGAGGGAACGGGTGTTGCGGTGCGTCAGAGCCACCGTGTCAATGACATTGTCGATCAGGGAACACATGTCAAAGTGTATTTTGAAGCGACATAAATTTTTATTGATTTTTGCTGAAAAATCCAATTTTGAATCCTTTTCGACACCTTATCGATGAAGCTGTGGGACATAAAACCTCTAGGGAAGCACTGAATTTATCAGTGCTTCCCTAAGCAACGGGTATTGTTGATCGGGACTGCTGCATGAAAATATTTTCGTGCGGCAGTTTTTTTATGTCTTCCCCTTGACAGGGAGAAAAAAAGATAGTAACATATAAACATACTTTTTTGATATGTTTACTAAAATGACTTTTGCAGCATAAAGGAGAATGAATTATGGCAAATGTTTACCAGACTGTGACGGAGCTGATCGGACACACACCGCTGCTCGCGGCAAAAGGATTTGCACGGGCACAGGAGCTGCAGGCAAATCTCTTGGTAAAGCTGGAGTATTTCAATCCTGCAGGGTCGGTCAAGGATCGCATTGCGATTGCCATGATCGAGCAGGCAGAACGCGAGGGCAAGATCGCGCCGGGGGCGACACTGATTGAGCCGACGAGCGGCAACACGGGGATCGGTATTGCCTCGGTTGCGGCAGCACGCGGCTATCACGCAATCCTCACGATGCCCGAGACGATGAGTGTCGAGCGTCGCAATCTGCTCAAGGCATACGGTGCAGAGATTGTGCTCACGGAGGGAGGGCAGGGGATGAAGGGAGCGATTGCGCGTGCGCTCGAGCTGCAGAAGGAGATTCCGAACTCCTTCATTCCGTCGCAGTTCGAGAATCCCGCAAACCCTGCGGTGCATGAACGCACGACGGGACCTGAGATCTGGGCGGATACGGATGGGAACATCGACGCATTCGTTGCGGGTGTCGGCACGGGCGGCACGGTCTCGGGGGTCGGTCGCTACCTCAAGAGCAAGAACTCCTCCATTCACGTTGTTGCGGTGGAGCCGACCGACTCGCCTGTGCTTTCAGGCGGCAAGCCGGGGCCGCATAAGATTCAGGGCATCGGCGCGGGATTCATACCAACGACGCTCGATACCACAGTCTATGATGAGATCATTCAGGTGAAGAACGAGGATGCCTTTGCCTACGGTCGGGAGTTTGCGCGGCGCGAGGGCGCACTTGTCGGTATCTCCTCGGGGGCAGCTCTTGCGGCTGCCGTGGAGCTGGCACGCCGACCGGAGTTCGCGGGCAAGACGATTGTCGTTCTCCTGCCCGACGGCGGCGACCGCTATCTCTCGACGGATCTCTTTCTCGACCGTTAAGGAATCGCTGATAAAATGAAGTCTGTCAGATTGGTGTAGATTTTTTGTTCGGTCAAGGAGACAAACCGGACGCATAGCCAAAGCTATGTGGAGGATTTGTCGACGATGGCAGGGCGCAAAAGATGCACCAAGATGGCAGTGCTGAATTTATCAGTGCTTCCTTAAACGTAGGACAGCATCAACAAGGCTTCTGTACGAAACGAAAACTTCGTACAGAAGCCTTTCTTTGTGCCCTTTCCAACGTTTCTCTACGCCGTGTTTTTCTCGAAAAGTCCATCATATAGGATAAAAATCCTATATGAAGAAGATGTTAAAAATGACATTTGGATAAATGAGCTTATCTTTATCTTGCTACATACGATGAATCAATATATACTAGAAAAAACATGTCATTGCATACATGAAAACATAGATATGTGAGAATATTTGCATGAGCTGTATTTTTCTGCGTACAATGGGAGTGCGGACATAGGGATCGTTGCTATATCTGCAAAGCGAATGGAGAGTATAGGACAATCGTATGAGTACTTGGACAAAAAAAGCGATGTTCGTGGGTCTGCCTCGCTATTTTGAACAGCTCCTTGCTGCCTGCTTTTGCAAGGAGGCGTGGGAGGTCTGCCGTCTGCGTGGTGCAGCGGAGGAGAAGCCGCCACAGGGCATTCAGACGTACGACTGCGATCCGGAGAGCGAGGAGGCGCACGCGGTCTTTGCCGTGCAAAATCTGGATCTCCTCGTCTATCGCTTGGAGCATGATCCCGCCCATGCGATGGAGCGTCTGGACGCATTGCTGCGTCTGGCACGGCAGGCAAAGATTCGACGCATCTTTCTGCTCTCGGGGACGGAGGTATTTGCGCCCGGGACGACCCCTGTGGAAACGGATGCGCCGTCTCCGCAGACGGAGGAGGGACAGCTGCTTGCGCGTCTTGAGGCACTGGGGAATGTCTATCGTGCGCAGGGGCTTCCCGTCTCCATCCTGCGCATGCCGGATCTCTATGCACCGGGACAGATGTCCGATGATGGCTTCGTCGGGCGTCTTTTCGGTGCGTCTCTGATGGGGCGTGCCCTGCCGCAGTATGATGACCCGGCACAGGCAGCCTATGGATTTCTGGATGCGCGGGATGCGGTCTATGCCGTCTATCAGGCGGCGGAGCGCAATTTTGAGGGGGCATGTCTGCACATTGCCGCACCGTGCGCGACGACGATGGAGGAGCTCTACCGAATCTGCGGGGCGTTTTTCCCGTCCATGCGTATGGGGGCGAAGCCGCGCGCGCCGCAGGGGCATGCCGTTCTGCACAGCGCGATTGTCGAGCGCGAGCTGGGCTGGCGTTCGCGGCGACCGCTCGCGGAAGGTCTCAAGGAGACGTATGAGGCAATGCAGGCGGCGCACAACGCCCATATGGATGATATTCGTGTGCGCTCGCGGCGCGCGTGGCTCGAACGGGTTCGCCGGAAGGTTGTTCCGTATGCGGAAAATCTCGGGGGCGCACTCGTGACGGCGGGCATCATCTATTTGCAGGGTGGCGCACCGGTGAACAGCATGACGGCGTTCGACTTTGCCTTTATCTATATCGGTACGATGGGGCTTCTCTACGGGAAACAACAGGCACTCATTGCGGCACTGTTCTCGCTCGTCCTGCTCATCCACAGTCTTCTCGCACAGGGGGGTGATCTCGTCGCCATGCTTTACAACCCGCGCGAGTTCCTGCACTTCGTCTCGTATTTCTTCGCCGCTGTGCTGACGGGCTACTTTGCCGACCGCGCGAGCTATCAGCAGCTTGCGGACAGCCGCATCAAGCGGCGTCTGCAATACCGCTATGCCTTCCTCGAGAAGATCTTCAAGGAAAATCTTGCGGTGAAGGACCGCCTCTATCGTCAGATTGTGAACTCGGACGACAGCATCGGGCGCCTCTACCGCATCGTCTCGCGTCTGGACTCCGTCGAGACGGAGAATCTCTACACGCAGACGGCATCGGTGACGGCCGACATCCTGAGTGTGAAGGACGTTGTGGTCTACGTCGTAGGCGAGGGAGGCTGGTACCTGCGCCAGAAGGTGCGTCTCGGTACGCATACGCACGAGCTGCCGCGCTCCGTGCGCGTGGAGGACAATCCCTACCTCGTGCAGATGCTGGATGAAAAGAAGATTTTCGTCAACCGTGATCTCATCAAGGGCCTGCCCGATCTCGCCGCACCGATCTCCTACGAGGGGCGCGTCATTGCTGTGCTCCAAATCTATAACCTCGACTTTGAGCAGTGGAGTCTCTATCAGCAGAACCTCCTATCGATCACGGCACGTCTCGTCTCGAGTTCACTCGCTCGTGCCTACGCATGGGAGCAGGAGACGGCGGATCAGAAATATCTCGATAATACACGCATCCTGCGCAGCGAAGAGTTCCAAAAGGTCATCGAGGAGTTCCGCGAACGCCGCCGTATGCAGCCGGATTATCCGGTCACACTGCTCGCGCTGAAGGTCAATGGCCTCAGCTACAGCGAGCTGGATCATCAGATCGCTCACAGCATTCGCGGCGAGGACTTCATGGGGGCGACGGAGACGGGGGTCTCCATCCTCCTGCCCGATGTCGCGGGCAAGACGCTCGACATGGTGCGCGAACGTCTGGCGAAGGTGGGCGTGGAGACCGGGGAGAGTCAGGCACTATGATGGAGAGTATATTTGCGGAGCCGGCGTACATCTTTGCGCTGAATGCTGTGCTCGCTCTTCTCTACGCAGCGGTCGAGTCACGGCGGCGCGGCAGGATTTCGGCGGCGGCAAAGGGGAGTTTTGCCCTTGCTATGCCGGTCATGGGGCTCCTCATCCTCGTCCTGTACGAGCTCTTTGGGCAGATGCTCGGGCTCATGAAGCGGACAGGTCCGAAGGAGGAGGACGAGGATCTCAGTATGTCCTTCGGCGAACACGCTTACAGCGGAGACATTGTGCCCCTGCGTGACGTGTTCCTCGTCGATGATCCGAAGCTCAAACGCAAATTTTTTACCGACGCGATCAAGCAGGATGTTGTGGAGCGACAGGCGATCCTGAACGAGGCGGTTCACGACAGTGACCGCGAGATTGCCTACTATGCCGTGTCGATGATGACGGCGCACATGGAGCAGCTGAGCGAAGAGATCTACGCGCTCGAAGAGGCAATGAAGCGCAGCGCGGATGACGATGATCTCCTCAACGAATATGTGGACAAGGTGCGTGAATTCCTGCTCCGTCAATACGGTGACTCCGTGACGCGGGAGCAGCAGCGTACGCGCTATATGGAGATGTTGCGCATCCTCGCGGAGCGTCATCCCGACCATCCCGCCTATCAGGCGGAAGAGATTCGCGGGTTTATTCGCAATGGGCAGCTGGAGGCAGCAGAGACGGCGTGTGCGGCGTTCCGTGCACAGCACCCCACACAGGAGCTGCCGCTTCTCCTCATGCTGAATCTCTTTCAAGCAGCACATGATATGGAGCGTCTGCAGGAGACCGTCCAGGCATTGAAAAAACTGCCGACCCGCCTCAGCAATGAGGCGATGCAGGCGATCCGCTATTGGGATGGAGGTGTGCGCCGTGAATAAACGCAGTCTGTGCATCCTAATGTTCATCGCATTTCTCGCGGGGCTGTTCTTCCAGTACAGTCGTCTCGACGGTTTCCTCCATCTGGGGGCGGTGGGCAATCGCCCGCTTACGGATCGTCTGCTCCGTCCTGCCCCGACCGATGAGGCTCTGCCGCGCGAAAAGTTCCTCATCATCTACGACCCGACGGATGTGCTGAGTATGTACGCACGGCACAATATGGAGAAGATCCTGACGGAGAAGCGCAAGGCGTTCGAGAGTCGTCCGCTCGACGACCCGCAGCCCTTTCTCGGCTCGTATCAGGGTATTGCGCTTGCGACAGGACATCTGAGCAGCATATCTGTCCTACCGCAGATCATGGACTATGCACGCGCGGGCGGCACGGTGCTCGCTCTGCAGAAAATCGAGCCGGTTGAGGAGCGTCCCATCGACGCATCGACGCTTGCGGCCTTTGGTGTTGCGCAGTTGGGGGCGGTCACGGACGTAAGCGGCATTCATCTGTTGACGAATTTCCTCGTTGGCGGCAAGGACTTTCAGTTTGACGAGGGAGCGGCGTTCATGACCCGTGCGAACAGGGTCACGTTGACCGCAGATACGACCGTACACATTACGAGCGTCGATGGGATGCCGCTCCTCTGGGAGAAGTCCCTCGGTGCGGGGAAAATCTACACATACAACGGTGTCGAGCGCGACGACAAGACGAATCTTGGCATCTTTACCGCGCTGATGGCGCACTGTGGGACGGATACGATCTATCCTGTGGTCGGTGTGAAGCTCTTCACTCTCGACGATTTCCCTGCGCCTGTCCCCGAGGGCGACTTTGAGCGCATCTACAACGAACTCGGCGTGGATACGGAGACGTTCTACCGCAAGATCTGGTGGCCGTTCATCCGCCGTCTTGCCGAGGAGGAGAATATCCGCTATACGGGTGCAATCATCGAGACGTACGGAAATCAGGTCAAAGGACCGTTCCGCTCGCTCGGCGGACGCGCGACGCGCGACGGGCTCATCATCTACGGGCGCGAACTCCTCAATATGGGCGGCGAACTCGGGCTGCACGGCTACAATCATCAGCCGCTCGCGCCCGAGGGCTACGGTCAGAAGCAGCTCAACTACGTGCCGTGGGAGAGTCAGGCGGATATGGAGGAGGCTCTGAGCGAGCTTCGCAACTACGTGAAGTCCGTCTACCCGGACTATGACTTCCGCTTCTATGTGCCGCCGTCGAACATCATGAGCCCCGAGGGCAAGGCGGCGATTCGCAAGGTCTTCCCCGAGGTCATCGTGTTTGGCTCGCTGTTCGATGGTCCTTCGAATGAGCGTGCCTACTATCAGAATTTTGAGTACAAGGACGGTGTCTACGAGATCCCGCGCATCAGTTCGGGGCATGAGGACGACGGGCTCATTCTCTGGCAGGAGATCAGTGCACTCAACTACATCGGCGTGTTTTCCCATTTCATCCATCCCGACGAGATCTTTTACGAGACCGCGGCGAATACGACGTGGAAAGAGATGGAGACGGGGATGCGCTCCTTTATGCACAAGATCAGCACACGCTTTCCGTGGCTGACGGCGGAGACGATCTCGGACAGTCTGCCGTTTTTCTCGGACTACTTTGACATGGACTACCGCGTGCAGGAGAGGCCGGATGGCATGGAGCTCTATACATGGGGGGCTGCGGGCGAGCTGCGCTTCCTCCTGCACACGGAGCATATGATCGAGCGCACGGAGGGCTGTACGGCGGAGCCAGCGGATGAGGGGGTATACCTGATTCGCACGAATGCCGCTATGGCGCGTATCTACTGGAAGGAGGTGCCCTGATGCGAATCTGTCTTCTCGCAGAGGGTTGCTATCCTTACGTCGTGGGCGGTGTGTCCTCGTGGATTCAGATGCTCATGACGGGGCTGCCGGAGCACGAGTTTGTCATCTACTCGGTCGGTGCGGAGGCAAAGGATCGGGGAAAGTTCAAGTACAAGCTGCCCGAGAACTGCATTGGGGTCGAGGAGTCGTTTTTGGACGAAATCCTCAACCTGCGCAGCTCGGATATGCTCGAAAACATCCTGAATGCCGAGGAGCAGCAGCTCCTCTACGAGTTCGTGCGCGGGGGGGGGGCGTGATGTTCCGCTGAAGTATCTTGCGGAAATCTTTCGGCATGGACGCTGGAGCTCGCCGCTTGCGGTCTTTATGTCGAGCGACTTCTTTGATATCGTCGTCCGTGTCTATCGTGAGGAGTATAACAATCTCCCGTT
This sequence comes from Centipeda sp. (in: firmicutes), assembly GCF_057271695.1. Taxonomy (NCBI): domain Bacteria; kingdom Bacillati; phylum Bacillota; class Negativicutes; order Selenomonadales; family Selenomonadaceae; genus Centipeda; species Centipeda sp. (in: firmicutes). The sequence continues at coordinate 18,381 of NZ_DBHIVL010000021.1, read as the reverse complement.
TACGGACTTTTTCTGGACGATGCGCTCGATGCTCCTGCCGCTCTTTTATCTGCTTCAGCAGAAACTGCCCGAGGCGGATGTGTACCACAGTGTCGCAACGGGCTACTGCGGCGTGATTGGTGCGATGGCGGCGACGCTCTACAACAAGCCGTATATGATTACGGAGCACGGGATCTATTCGCGTGAGCGCGAGGCGGAGATCATCAAGAGCGACTGGGTCAAGACGGACTTCAAGGGGCTCTGGATTCGCTATTTCTACTATCTTGCGCGGCTCTCCTACACCAGTGCGCAGCGTCTCTACACGCTGTTCGGCCACAATGGGAAGATTGCCGAGGGGCTTGGATGCGCTCCTGAGAAAATCAACATCGTGCCGAACGGTGTTCACATGGAGCGATTTAGCCATATTCCGGAGCTGACGGATCACGACGGGCCGATCACCATCGGTGCGGTCGTGCGCGTCGTGCCCATCAAGGATATTCTGACACTGCTGCGTGCCTTTGCGATCGTCAAACGCGAGATGCAGGACGCACAGCTCGTCGTTATGGGCGGGCTTGAGGAGGATCCTGACTACGTCGCCGTCTGTCATCGGACGGTGCGGATGCTGGGACTTGAGGATGTGACATTCACGGGCTCCGTCCCCGTCGCGGAGTATCTGCCGAAGATGGATATTCTGGTGCTCTCGAGCATCAGTGAGGGGCAGCCGCTCGCCGTCCTTGAAGGATTCTCGGCACACCGTCCCTATGTGACGACGGATGTCGGCTGCTGTCGCGAGCTGATCTACGGCGACAGCAATGATACCCTTGGAACGGCGGGGGCCATGGTCGCGCCGATGGATTATGAATCGATGGCACATGAGATCCTGCGGCTCGCGCGCAGCTATGAGCTGCGCCGCTCCATGGCGGCGGTCGGTTTTGCACGGACGCAGGCACACTATACCTACGAGCAGTTTATTGACGCGTATCGGAATGCCTACGAGCAGACAGCAAAGGAGGGAGCGCATGGCGGGCGTCGGGTTTGAACTCAAGCGGCTTTTCAGTGCGCGCACGGCAGCGGGGCACATCAAGGCGTATTCGTACTCCGCGATTGTCACCACAGGGCCGTTTGCCCTCCTCACGAGTATGGTGCTTGCGATCCAGATGCTGTTTCAGAACTACAATGTGGATGCGGATGCGTCGGCGGTCTTTCTGGGGGCGGTGGTCTACTCCTTCGTCTTCTCGCAGCTCCTCTCCTGCGGCTTTACCATTGTGCTGACGCGCTACCTCGCGGACTGCATCACCGTCCAGCACTACCGCGATGTGACACCGTCCATGTTCGGCATGAGTGCGATCCTGCTCGTACTTGGGACGATTGCATCGGTCCTTTTCTTCTGGGGGAAACCGCTCGCGCTCGAGCTGAAAATCCTGTCGCATCTCTTCTTTTCCGCGCTGCTTCTCGTCTGGGTCGGCAGCGTCTACCTCACGGCGGTCAAGAAGTTCAAGTATCTGATCCTCGGCTATCTCGCGGGGGTTCTCATCAGCCTCGCACTGGCGTTTGCCTTTTTGCAGACGGCACTCCTGCCGCCCGCTGCAGCGGCGCTGCTGGCGATGAATGTGGGGATGGGCGTGCTCGTCCTGTTCTTCTTCCTCTATGTGACAAGCCGTTTCGGTCTGCCGCAGGACGGGATGCTGTTTGCCTTTCTCCCGTATCTCGGGCGGCACGGGCGGCTCTTCATCGGGGCATTCGGCTACACGCTCGGGCTCTTCCTGCCGAACATCATCATCTGGCAGGGGCCGTGGGGCGTGCTGATTCACGATACCTTCCTCTACGCGCCGCGCTATGATGTGGTGGTTTTCTACGCGCTGCTCTCAATTCTGCCGCTCACGACGATGTTCGTCGTGAAGGTGGAGACGCATTTTTATGAGCGGTACGCGGATTATTTCACGGCGATCACGCACGGCGGCAACCTCCACATGATCGAGGACGCGCGCAAGGATCTGCTCTATGTCATGTGGTTCGAGCTGCGGCAGGTGTTCGAGTTCCAGTTTGTCTTTACCCTGGTCTTCCTCGCATTCGGCAACTATGTGCTCTCGTTTGCGGGGCTGGACTACAACTCGGTGAATATGTTCAACGTCATGCTCTTCGCCGCATTCTTTGCGGGTGCGCTGCAGGTACTCATGATTATGCTTGAGTACTTTGACTTTCAGAGCGGCGTGTGGCGGATTGGCGCAATCGCGGCGGGGGCGAACCTCGTCTTTGGCGTCCTCAGTCTGTACCTCGGGGAGAAAAGCTATGGATTCGGCTTCTTCCTCGCGACGGCACTCGCGCTTGCCTACAGCGTGTGGGCACTCATGCGCTTTGGGCGCGGGATCAACTACTATGTGTTCTGCGCACAGCCCGTCTTTTATCAGGCAAATGCGGGGATTTTCTACACGATTGCAAATTGGCTCTATGGGGATGCACTTCCGGATCTGGAAAGGATGGAAAAGGCATGAGTATGCTACGAAGGCGGATGCGGCGCGGCGGTTTCGTGCGCCCTGCGGCAGCCGCAGTGTGTGCGTTCTGCGCCCTTGGCACAGGGCATGGGGTGATGGCGGCAAGTCACGATACTCTGCATGATGTCCCCGGCTATTTCTCCTATATGTCGAATGTGGAGGGGGAGATCCGCTCCTACCATGCGGCGGTGGACGGCCTTGCACAGGCGAAGGCCGACCTCGAGAATGCGCGGAACAACCTCGCGGAGGCGCGCGCGGCGACGGCGGATGCGGCGAAAAACCTCGTCCTCGTCGGGCAGAATCTCAGAGCTGCCGAGGACCATCTTGCCGCTGTCCGTATCGCTCTCAGCATGGCGGAGGAGGCGAGTGCGGCACGCACGGCGGAAGCGATTGCGGCACAGCAGGCGGAGGCGGGCTATGCGCCGCAGGTCTATGCACAGCGCGCTCAGGTCAACGCGCTCTATGCGCAGGAAAGCCGCATCGCAGGGGCGTCCACGCCCGGCAGCACGGCATGGGCGGAGCGTGCGGCAGTGGTGGAGCGTGTTCTCAGCGAGGTCGGGTATGAGCAGAACCGCATTGAGGACGCGCAGATCATGGTTGAGGCGGCACTGGCGGGCGGATCTGTTGGCACGGGGGCGGAAGGCGGTACGACACAGCTCGATGCCATCTCGGCGCAGCTGACGGCGGCGCAGGCGGCACTCGATGCCGTGGAGGCGCATTTTGACGCGCTGACGGCGGCACGCGAGATGGCGGAGGATGCCGAGCGCGACGCGCGCGAACTGGTTGCGGAATATCAGCAGGAACTGACCGCGAGCACGGCAGATCTCACACAGCTGCAGAGCGACCGCGTCGAGGCGGAGAACTACGATGCCGAGGCGAAGAAATGGGCATCGGAGGCTGCGCGTGATGAGGTGACAGCACAGAAGCAGCTTGCACAGAGTGAGCACGAGCTCAAGTACCTCGGCGAGGGCAGGGGCTACCAGACGGGGCTCGAATACTATGCCTGGCATGGCGACCATGTGGGGCATCAGCTCTATCTGCCATTCTCCTACTTCGCACGCACCCATGCGGGCAAGACGAAGCTCGACTATGGGCTCTCGACGGGCTATTTGAAGTCCGATACGGGCTATGAAAATGGCAGCGTCTCGGGCTGGACAGACACGCAGCTCAGTGTTACACTACGCAATGAGAAGCCGATCAATCGCGTTTACTATGGATTTGGCATGAGCGTACCGACAGGGCAGAGCCGTTTTGCCCGTTATGCGGTCGTGCCCGAGAGTTTGGCGCGCTTTACGGACTTCGGTGCGGGCTGGCAGTACATCCCGAGCGTCGAAGTCGTGCATCTCATCACGGAGCGTGATCGTTTGACGGGACGCTTGAGCTACACCATGCGCAGCAGTTACGACTACTCGAAGGAAGTGCCAAGTGCAAGTGTTTCTCCCGGCAATGTTTTTTCGCAGGAAGTGGAATACCTTCATGCGGGCGAGAAGAAGCAGTACATGGTGCAGCTCTATCACAATATGACGGGGCGTGCGGAGCAGGATGCGGTGGATACGGACAGCCGTACGATCACCGGAAAAAATCGCTACCGCGACGGTGACGACTGGGAGCTGCGCTATTTTCACAATCAGAAGGTGTCGAAAAAGGACGAAGTGCGCTTCTACGCCATTTATGCTCTGACAGAGGCGGCGAGCGGCATTGCATCGCAAAGTGTTGCACGGCAGTACTACGGTCTGGGGCTGCGCCATCGTGTATCGCCCAAACTCGCATGGCTGCTCATGGCACATTATTCGGATGTCAGCAACACTTCCGACCCGCTGCGCACGGCGCTCAACACGGGCGGCGGCTTCAAGCGCAAGTCTCTCGTCGCGGGAGTGGAGTGGAAGATCACCGAGCGCAAGAATTTCACCTTCCAGGCGGAGCGGTACGTCCGCAGTGATGATGGCGGATTCGGCTACAACGGCTGGGGTGTTACATTCTGGTATCAGGAAACACTGTAATAGGAAATACGAGGAGGATGTATGGGGAATATCAAAAAGGGGCTTGCCGCATTCTTGGTTGGTGCAGCGGGACTGTTCGGACAAGCCTGCGGCAATACTGCCGCCGAACTGCCCCGACCGACACGCATTGTTCCGGAGACGGCGATGATCGATCTCACGGCGCAGCTTGGTGACTATGCACGCGGGAAGCAGCCGGGCTTTCTGCTCGTCGGCAATGGGCCGACGGGGCTCCTTGAAGCGACGGAGGATAACTCTGAGGAGAACGTCGCACGTCTCATCCGCGCTCTTGACGGCTTCTTTATGGAGTCGCGCTTCTATGACGGCTACGAGGAGGACGGGGAGAAGGCGGAGCGCAACGATGCGGAGACGGATGAGTTTCTCGCTGCGATGCTGCGTAAGCCCCTGCTCGCGGGCAAGCAGGTCTTTATCCTCGACTATGTGAAGGGCAAGAAGATCCGTCATGTGCAGGAATGGGGCGCGGCGGAGGGCTATATCGCCGACGGCGGCGATCGCCTCCTCGATGTGATCCCCGACCGCCGGCCGATGAACGAAAATACCAACAATGTCACGCAGCTGAAACAGGTGAAGAACTTCCTTGTCCTGCTCAATCCCGAGCACTACAAGACACGGGAATCGTACCTCAAGGCACTCTCTGAGACAAACTATGACCTCCTCATTGTAGATCTCTACTACGGGGATCGTCCGCTCTCGAAGGAAGAGACGGCGCGGCTCAAGCGCAAGGCAAACGGCGGGCAGCGTATTCTCCTCTCTTATATGAGCGTCGGTGAGGCGGCGGACTACCGCACCTACTGGAAGTCCGCATGGTCGAATGAACGCCCGCACTGGCTCGCCGAGCCGAATCCCGAGTGGCCGGGCAGCTACAAGGCGCGCTATTGGTCGCAGGAGTGGCATGACCTCCTCTACGGCAGCCCCGATGCCTATCTTGACAAGATCATGGCGGCGGGCTTTGACGGTGCTTTTCTCGACGTCATGGATGCATGGCAGTACTTTAAAGAAGAACAATAAAACTTGACATATAGTTATCGAAAAAGCTGCTCTGATGCGTTAAATACGTATCAGAGCAGCTTTTTTGTTCAGCGGAATGCCTTTGCGAGATGTTCGAGTCCGTTTTCCAGTGTGCTCCACGGGCAGGCGGTGTTGATACGCTGGAAGCCGCTGCCGCCCGCACCGAAGATGGGGCCGTCGTCGAGCCAGAGATGTGCGTCACGGATGATCTTTGCGTTGAGTTCCTCATCCGAAAGCCCATAGGCGGAGAAGTCGAGCCAGAGGAGGTATGTGCCCTCGGGCTCGATGAGCGTCACCTTCGAGAGGTGCTGCGCGAGGAATGCCTTTGTGCGTGTGTTGTTCTCTTCCAGATAGGCGAGGAGCTCCGTGAGCCACGCTGCACCGTGCTCGTACGCTGCCTTTGCGCCCGCAAGACCGAGCGTGTTCGGCTCGTCGTAGCCGGTTCGGCTCAGCTCATCTTTGAAGCGGCGGCGAAGCTCCTTGTTTCGGATGAAGATGTTGGAGATCTGGAGCCCCGCGAGGTTGAAGGTCTTGCTCGGCGAGGTGCAGGTGATGGAGATTGCCGCCGCCTCATCGGAGATTGCGGCGAACGGGATGTGACGGAAGCCGGGGCGCACGAACTCCTCGTGAATCTCGTCCGCGACGACGATGACGTTGTGGCGCAGGCAGACGGCGGCGATCTGTTCGAGTTCCGCACGTGTCCAGACGCGTCCGACGGGATTGTGCGGACTGCACAGGATGAAGAGTTTTACACGATGCTCGATGATCTTCTGCTCGAAGTCCGCGAAGTCGATTTCATAGCGTCCCTCGATCAGACGCAGGGGATTGTCGACGATCACGCGCTCATTCTGTCGAATCATATTTGCAAAGGGGTAGTAGACGGGCTGCTGAATGAGTACGGCATCGCCTTTTATCGTAAAGGCACGGATGGCGGTCGCGATCGCAAAGACAACACCGGGCGTGAGGATGAGCTCGCGCCGCTCAACTGTCCAGTCATGGCGCGTGCGGAACCAGTTCTGAAGAACGGTGAAATAGTCGTCCTTCACCTGCGTATAGCCGAAAATGCCGTGTGTGGCGCGTGCTTTCAGCGCATCAATCACAGGGGTGGGCGTGCGAAAGTCCATATCCGCGACCCAGAATGGCAGAATGTCTGCGGGGTAGCCGCGTTCAGCGGCGAAGTCGTATTTCAGACAGGAGGTGTTCCTGCGGTCGATGATTTCGTCAAAATTAATGGGCATATACATTATCCTTTCTGAGCGGCTTTCTTGAGCGCCTGTTCCAGATCCTCCTTTAGATCGTCTACATCCTCAAGCCCCACGGAGAGGCGGAGGAGGCGGTCATCCAGTCCCGTGCGCGTGATGAGGTCGCGGGGCATCTCTGCGTGCGTTTGGACGATGGGATAGGTGAGCAGACTCTCGACGCCGCCGAGACTCTCGGCAAATGCGATGAGTTTCAGATGGGCAAGGACGTTTTGCGCGATCTCAGGCGTTTTCACCTTGAATGAGATCATGCCGCCGCAGCCCGTGCTCTGCGACTGGTGGAGTGCATACTGGGGATGGTCGGAGAGACCCGCATAGTAGACATCCGTGACCTCGGGCAGAGTGCGCAGCCACGCAGCGATGGCGCGTGCGCTCTCTGCCTGGCGTTCGACACGCACGCCGAGGGTCTTGAGGCTGCGCAGCATGAGCCAGGAGTCCATCGGGGCGAGGTTCGGCCCCTCGGATTTCACGAGCAGTTCGATCTCCTTTGCAAGAGCGGAGTCCGCATCCTTTACGGCGAGGAAGCCGCAGATCACATCGTTGTGCCCGCAGAGATACTTTGTGCCGCTCTCGATCACAATGTCTGCACCAAGTGTGAGCGGCTTTTGGAAATGCGGCGAGAGAAAGGTGTTGTCCGCGGCGAGGAGCGCGCCATGTGCGTGCGCGATCTCTGCGAGTGCGCGGATGTCGGTGACGAACATCATGGGGTTCGAGGGCGTTTCGATGAAGACGAGCTTCGTCTCTTTCCGCATCCGTGAACGGGCGAGCGCGATGTCGCGCATGTCGATGTACTCGAAGTCAATGCCGTAGCGGCTGTAAATCTCGTTCGCCAGCCGCACCGTGCCGCCGTAGAGATCCTCCGGCAGGAGCACATGGTCGCCTGCCCGGCAAAGAGCGAAAACAAGGTTGACTGCTGCCATGCCTGAGGAGAGCGCCCACGCGCGTCCGCCGCCCTCGAGCAGGGCAATCGTCTGCTCGAGCGCCGTGCGCGTCGGGTTTGCGACACGTCCATAGTCATAGCCTGTGCTCCGGCGGAATGCCGGATGGCGGAACGTCGCGGACAGATAGACGGGCGTCGTGAGCGCGCCCGTTGCGTCATATGTGTGGCAGCCGTGTACTTCGGCAGAGAAATCTTTCATCATATATCCTCCCTAACTTATCCGATATGTATTGCTTGCTTTTTACATTATAACGGGATTGCCACGCATATGTCAATCAAAAAATATATAAAACATGCTTGACAACTATGTTAATCCGTTGTATGATGTCGACACGTTAAATAAAAAACATATATGCAAACAAGATTTTAAAGAATGGGGTGTCGTTATGGGAATATCAAAAAAAGAACTGGTTCTGAATGCAATGGACCGCAAAGAGGTGGAGCGTGTGCCTGCGGGCTTTTGGTTCCACTTCCTCGACGATGAGATTCACGCGGATGCCTACACGCATCCGGAACTTGAGAAGAAGGTCTTGGACGGTGAGATTCGCTTCATCGAGGAGGCGCAGCCCGACTTCGTCAAGATCATGACGGACGGCTTCTTCTCCTATCCGAATCCGGCGGTGCAGACGGCGCGCACGGCGGCGGAGCTCGCAAAGGTGCAGCCGCTCCCGGACGATCATCCCTTCTTTACGCGGCAGGTCGCCTACGCGAAGGAGATTACGCGGAGGTACGGCACGGAGGTCGCGACGTTCTACAACATCTTCTGCGCGGGTACGACGATCAAGTTTATGCAGCCGGGGACGCTCGCGGAGGATGAGGCATTTCTCGCACAGCTTGTGCGTGAGGACAAGGAGGCGGTAAAGCAGGCATTCGCCGTGATCTCCGCTGACCTCGCAAAACTCGCACATCGCATGATCACGGAGGCGGGCGTGACGGGCATCTATTTCAGCCTGCAGAACCTCGTCGGTGAGGGGGCTGACCGCGCCGTCTATGAGGAGGTGTTCGCGCCGGGCGAAAAGGAGATCCTGCGCGCCGCGAACGCGGCAAGTCCCTACAATATCCTCCATATCTGCGGCTATGCGGGACATCGCAATGAACTCGAATGGTACAAGGACTACAATGCTAAGACGATCAATTGGGCAGCGGTGGTTGAGGGGGTGCCGCTCGAAGAGGGGCGCAGGATTTTCCCCGCACACGCGATCCTCGGCGGCTTCGGCAATCTGCCGACGGACATCCTCTATAGCGGCACGCGTGCAGAGATCGAGGCGGAGACCGAGCGTATCCTCGCGGCGGCCGGGCGAACAGGCGTCCTTCTCGGCGCGGACTGCACTGTGCCCCGTGACATTGATTGGAAGCGTTTTGACTGGGTACGCGGCGCAGCGGGCGCGCGATAAAGGAGAGAATGACATGAATTTCAAGAAAATCGGCAAGGCAGCACTCACGGGCCTCCTCGCGGCGGCACTCGCAGCAGGGCTCACCGGCTGCGGCAAGGACAGCGCGGACGGGGCGAAGTCCGCAGATGGCAAGAAGACAATCACGGTCGCACACACGAACTACTATGTGCCGTATGACTACGTGAACGAGCAGGGCGAGTCGGACGGATTTGAGGTCGCCGTGATGAAGGAGGTAGCGAAGAAGCTGCCGCAGTATGAATTCAAGTTTGTACCGACCTCGGATGATGATCTCTTGATCGGTGTCGAGTCGGGCAAGTACAATGTGGGTACAAAGGGAATCTGGATCACGGATGCACGAAAGAAAAAGTATGTGTTCCCGAAGAACAACATCGGTGCGAGCGTGATCGGTCTTGCGATTCGCAAGGATACGGCGAATGAGATCAAGGATCTGCCGTCCTTTGCGAAGTTCAGCGGCAAGCTCGTCCCGATTGCGCCGCAGGATGCGCGCTACATGGTCATCGACACCTATAACAAGGAGAACCCCGGAAACGAGATTAAGCTGACCTCGTCCGAGGCTTTCCAGAATGCGGACGCATACAGCTGGGTCATGGAGGGGCGCTACGACGGCTATCTTGAGGTCGAGCTGAGCTACAAGAACAACATCGAGAAGGAGGATGCGCCCTATCATTCATTCAGCGACAAGCTGACGTACATCCGCTACAAGGGGATTCCGACCTATCCGATCTTTAACAAGAAGGAACAGGCTTTTGCGGATGAATATGACAAGGCGATCGAGGAGCTGCGTGCCGAGGGTAAGATTGCGGAGCTTGAGCAGAAATATTTTGGGGAGAGCCTGTCGGCATATCTGAACTGATGAAAGGAGCCACACGGGATGGAAACACGCGCATTTGACATAGGAATGATCGCGCAGGTGCTGCCCGACCTCCTCACATATCTCGATGTAACTCTCCTTGTGGCTCTTGTCAGCATTGCACTCGGGTCTCTCCTTGGGGGGCTTCTTGCGTGGGCAAATCTCAGTGGTACTGCGCTGCTCCGATGGGCGGCACTCTCATATGTGTACGTCATGCGCTGCACACCATCGATTGTTCTGCTGTTCATCGTATTCTACGGTCTGCCAAAGCTCATGGAGGCGGCATTTCGGTACGACATGAATGAGCTGCACCGTGCGGTCTTTGCCATCATTACATTTACGCTGCTCTTCAGTGCGTATATCTCGGAGGTATTCCGCGCGGCGTACACAGCCGTTCCGCGCGGGCAGTATGAGGCGGCGGTGAGTGCGGGGCTGACACCGTTTCAGGCGTTTCGGCACGTGATCCTAGGACAGGCGGCACTCGTGGCACTGCCAAACTTCGGCAATGCGACGATCAATCTGCTGAAGGAGGGGTCTCTCGCCTATACAATCGGATTGATTGATATGATCGGCAAGGGCAATCTCATCATCGCGCAGAATTTCGGAGCATATGGGATTGAGGTCTACCTTGCCGCACTGCTCATCTACTGGGTGCTCGTGCTCCTGCTGGAGCAGGTCTTTGCTCTGGTGGAAAAGCGCCTTGATGTAGGTACAAGTCTGCGCGCTGCGGATACGAAGGAAGCGACGGGGAGAGGAGGGGACACCGTTGGAGTTGGATCTTGACTTTATGCAGGAAACCTTCCTGCTCGTGTGGCAGGGGGCGGGCGTGACGCTCTCGCTGACCGCCCTTTCTCTCATCCTCGCCGCACCCGCAGCGTTCTACTTTGCCGTCCTGCGCGTGCGCGGGCGGCGTGTCGGAGGGACGATCGCACGCTTCTATGTCTCCTTTGTACGCGGTACTCCGTTGATCCTGCAGATTCTCCTGCTCTACAGTCTCCTTCCGAGCCTTGTCAATGCCGCGGTGAAGGATTTGGGGCTGGAGATCAACGTATTTGAGGCAGTCGATCCGTTTTATTACGCGGTCTTTATCTTTACACTGAATACGATTGCCCTCCTCACCGAGGCATTTCGTGCAGCACTGCTTGCGATCCCGAAGGGACAGCTTGAAGCAGGGCTTGCGAGCGGGCTGAGCGCATTTCAGACCTATCTGCATATCATCATCCCGCAGGCACTTGTCGTGGCACTGCCAAGCATCTGCAATATTACGGTCAATCTCATCAAGGGCACGTCGCTCGCGTTCCTCATGACGGTCAAGGACATCATGGCGGTCGGCAAGATCGCCGCGTCCTATGGCTACAACTATATCGAGGCGTATCTCGATGTGTTCGTCGTCTATCTCGTGCTCTGCACCATCGTTCAGCTGCTCTTTGCAGCGGCAGAACGGCGTGTCGGGGCGTTCCGAAGTCTCTAGGAGGTGGCGTATGCTATTTGGGGTTCAGAATGTACGCAAAAATTTTGAGCAGACCGAGGTGCTGAAGGATGTCAGTCTGGCGGTGAACAAGGGGGATGTCGTCGTTATCCTGGGACCCAGCGGCTCGGGAAAGACCACCTTCCTGCGCTGCCTCAACTTCCTCGAACGCGCCGACGGCGGCACGATGGACTTTCATGGGACGCAGCTCTCCCTTGCGGAGGCGAGTGACCGTGAAATTGCAGACGTGCGGAAAAAGACCGCATTCGTCTTTCAGAACTACAACCTCTTTGCGAACAAGACCGCGCTCGAGAATGTGACGCTCGGGCTGACCGTCGGGCGCGGCATCGCAAAGGACGAGGCGCACGAGATCGCAATGGAGGCGCTGCGCCGCGTCGGCATGGAGGCGCGTGCGGACTACTATCCCGCGCAGCTCTCGGGCGGACAGCAGCAGCGTGTCGGAATTGCGCGCGCCATTGCGGCAAAACCCGATGTCATCCTTTTCGATGAGCCCACCTCGGCACTCGACCCCGAACTCGTGGGCGAGGTCCTGCAGGTTATGAAGACACTCGCCGAGGAGGGAACGACAATGATCGTCGTCACCCATGAGATGAAGTTTGCACAGGAGGTTGCGACCCATGTCGTCTTTATGTCAGACGGTGTCATCGTTGAGGAGGGCAGCGCGAAGGAGATCTTTACCGCGCCGCGCGAGGAGCGCACGCGCCGCTTCCTCCGCCGTATCCTGCCAGAGGAGTACGAGCCGGCGGCGCTGATCTGAGCGACGTTACAATAAAACATAAAACGGCGGCAGTCCGTGAGGTCTTCCTCGCGGGCTGCCGCCGTTTGCGTGCAGTGCTTCCTATGTATCGCTTGTACTCTTATTGGTCGGAACGACGATTGTGCTGCGGTCTGCGTGTTTCTTTGCAGCGGCAGTCTTTTGATACTCTCTGAGCGCGGCAAGTGCGGTCAGGTCATCCGGCTGCGCGGCCGCAAGTGCCGCGCGTTCCTTCTCCTGCGCCTTCGTGAGTTCTGCATCGTGGTCGGCACGCTCCTGTATCGCTTGACCGCACAGCTTCATATTGTGGTGTTCTTTCGCCTTCATTTCGGATTCCAGACGACCGATCTGCGACTGATACAGATCGCGCTGTTTTTCGATTTCTTTGTCAGTGGCAAAACCATCCGTCACAAGTTTGTCGAGCTTCTCCACCTTGCCGTGCAGCTCGCTCAGCTTGTCCTCGTCGGTCATGCCGGCACGTTTCAGCTCGTCCGCCTGCTTCTGCAGTTTTGCCTTATCCTCGTCCGTGAGGCCCTCATCCGTCTGAATGCGCTTCTCGATCTCCGCCGCCTGTGCTTTCTTTGCCTTTTTATCGGCGAGCTCCTTATCATTCGCCGCAAGTGCCAGCTCTGCGGGGGTCAGATCTTCCTCCATATCCGCGCTCTCGTTCAGGGATTTTCCCTTCGCACTGATATAGACCTCGACCGCGCGGCTCAGGATATCTGTCACCGTGCTTTTCTTCTGCTCCGATTTTCCTGCCGCTGCGTTCTCCGTCTGCAGGAACGGGAGCTTACCTGCATTCTCTCCAATACGCATGTTACCATCTCCAATCCGTGGGATACAATTCCTTCTAATAGTATTATCGGGGGGGGGCTTGCATCTTAAATAGAATTTGACAAAGAAAATTTGGTGTAGTACATTGTAATCAAAAAGGAGGAGTCACAATGAGTTTTTCGATCCGACTGACAGACACAGAGAAGGCTCTCGCGGAGAGCTATGCGAAGCTGCACGCGATCTCGCTCGGCGAGGCATTCAAGCAGGCGCTCTTTGAAAAGATCGAGGATGAGTACGATATCGCGCTTGCCGAGGAGGCGTATGCAGAGTATCAGGCGAATCCAACGACATATTCCCATGAGGAGTTTTGGAATGATGTGATGACATCATGAAGTCCTATCAACTGATTTATTCCGAGCGGGCAAAGAAGGATGTCAAAAAACTTGATCCGTATACGAAGCTAATGATTAAATCGTGGATTGAGAAAAAACTCCTGTGCTGCGAGAATCCGCGCGCATTCGGCAAGGCACTCACAGCGAACCGAAAGGGGCAGTGGCGTTACCGCATCGGCGACTATCGCCTGATCTGTGTCATCGAGGACGATCGCCTTGTCATCCTTGCACTTGCTATCGGGCATCGGCGGGAAATATACTGACATCATGAGGAGCGACGATATGCGTTATACATTCGTACCGTCGCCCACTTCAGCTGAAATGATCGTCATCATAGCCCTCGTTCCAGTCATTCCAGTCGGCATAAAGATCCTCTGCGGGCGGCAGGTCATCCTCATGCGCATAGATATCCTCATCCTCGTACCGATCTTCCGCAGGATAGTCCCATGTATCATCGGGATATTCGTCTGTTGGGATGGGAGGCTTCTCTGTATGCCCATCCCCGTCCGTGTGCGGAAATATACCTGCGGCACTGATATCGGGGACGATGAGCCCGAAAAATTTTGTCGCGATGTATGTGCCAAACACGGCGATCAGCAGCTTTTTCCACCATGCGATCGGCTTTGGTGGAGAGGCTGCTTTTGTATTTGGACGATGTGATTGTGCGGGCATTTTCCTTGCCTCCACTTACGTCTGAGGATCACCCCTCAATGGGGAAATAATCTGACGGAACGGGCGCAAGGATGCCGACGAAGATAAAGTCCTCCATGCCCGTATTTTTCATGCCGTGACACATGCCCTTCGCTGAGATGATAACATCGCCCTTTGTGATGGGCCGCTCCTCATTGGGTGTGGGATAGAATAAGCCCTCACCCTGTATGCAGATCCAGATGTCGTCCGCCTTTGCGTGACCGTGCGGCTTGATTTCCTGTCCCGGCTTTAGTACCCAGACCACGCCGCTCGTCGACTCTGTACTGTAGATCGGCGTGCGCGTGGCGACGTCGCCCGTCTTTGCCACGTCAGCGAGACGATAGTGACGCGTCTCAAAGTCGTTTGTAATCGATGTACTCATGATGGATTCTCCTCTCATTTATTCGTTTGTAAAAATATTTGCTGTTATTATGATTCGTCGTTGGATATAGATATCCTGCCACAATAAAGAACGGGTCTGCTTGAAAGATGATATCCTCCAAGCAGACCCGCTCGTTTGCTCGACTAACGTCAGCGTCCACAGCCACAGTAGCCGCGTCTCTGATTTGCGCTCGCATCGCGTGATGTCTGTGCGGAGTCACCGTCGTAGCAGTAACCTGCATTGCCGCCATAGCAGTACGCCGTGTTCTGACGCTGCACCCCACCTTCCCAGCCATCGGCGAGTACCTGTGCGCCGGTGGCGAGGATGAGCCCCGCAAAGAGCCCTGCAATCATCTTTTTCATAACCATTACCTCCCAAAATACAATAAACTTTCACTTCTATTTTCTATTCTATCATACTTGTCAAGCACAAGAAAAACATAATTGACATATGCTGAAAACTTTGCTAAGATGATAACTGTCATATGACAGAAAAGGAGGAGCTATGCCGCGACCAAAGAGATGTCGACGCATCGGTGCTTATCCGGATTTTTGGAGTTTTGCGCCGGAGGATGCGGAAGAGGAGACGGAGGAGTCCGTTGTCCTCCAGCTGGATGAGCTCGAGACGATCCGTCAGATCGACTATGGGCGACAGACGCAGGAGGAATGTGCCGCCGCGATGGGCGTGTCCCGTGCGACGGTAACGAGCATCTACGAGGCGGCGCGCTACAAGCTCGCGGAGGCAATCATCTGCGGGAAGCGCATCCGCATTGCGGGCGGCGCATATCGGATCGAACATCCGACAGTCCTCGGGATTCAGGATAAAGGAGAGCATACAATGAGAATCGCAGTACCTTTCGAAAATGAGAAGATTGAGCAGCATTTCGGCAGAGCAAAACAGTTCAAGTTCTATGATGTCGAGGACGGTACAGTGCAGTCCTCGGAAGTTGTGGACACGGTCGGTGAGGGGCATGGCGCACTCGCGAGCTTCCTCCACAACGCGAAAGCGGATGTTGTGATCTGTGGCGGCATCGGCGCGGGTGCACAGACGGCACTTGCGGAGGCGGGCATTACGCTCGTATCCGGTGTGAAGGGCAGCGCAGATGCGGCTGTGCAGCAGTATCTCGCGGGAACGCTTGAGCGAAGCGCGGATGAGGGCAAGTGTACGCACCGCCACCAGCATCAGCACGGCAAGGATCATGCACACGGGCATGGCTGCGGTCATGAGGGACATGAAGGTCACAGCTGTGGACACGGACATCATAAGCACGGGGAGCACTGTGGTCATCACGGACACGGCGCACACTGAGATTACACGATGGAAAGCACCGCTTTGGCGGTGTTTTTTGTTGGAATGAATATAGTTAAAAGTTATATATAGAATAGAATAGTGAATAATATTTCAATAAAGTATAAAAATAAAGCGGAATTGATTTCTGAAGAGAATATGAATAACCATATTCTCAACGGCTTGATATAATTGAGAATACAATTGAGAAAGAATATGTATACCTATAAGATTCCTATATAAGAATGTAAACATGAATTTGATTCATAATTATTTTTTATGATTTTTACAAAAAACCCTTGATTTTTTGGAAGACCTGTTATATTATATACATGAATCAAACAGCAAAGATATTCACGTTAATATATAGGAGTGTATTCTTATGGGAAACGATATTGCAGTGATCTACTCCTCGCGTACGGGGAATACGAAAAAGGTCGCGGAGCGTCTGGCGGAAGCACTCGACGCATCCTGCCACAGTGTCAAGGACACGTCGGCAGTGCCAGAGAGTGCAACGCTCTGTGTTGGTATATGGATCGACCGTGGAACGGCGGATGCTGCGGCGAAGAAGTACATTGAGAGCCTGCGTGGGCGGCGCGTGTTCATCTATGGCACGCTTGGCGCAGAGCCGGACTCGGAGCACTGCGCGAAGTGCATCGAAAATATCCGTACACTGTTCGATGCGTCGAATGAGATCCTGGGCGCGATCCTCGTGCAGGGCGCGATCGACCCGATGCTCATCGAGATGTTCAAGAGTATGCCGAAGGACAATGTGCATGCGTTCACTGAGGAGAATGCGGTGCGCTATGCGGCGGCAGCAAGTCACCCGGATGAAAACGATTTCGCGCAGGTCATTGCGGCGGCAAAGGAGGTACTCGCATGAATACGTTTGAGACAAAACTCGCGGCACTCTCGGAGGAGGCACGCGGCTGGCTGCTTGGCACGAAGTCGGAGAATCCGCTGGGCTGTGCCTTTACGAAAAAGCGCGTCGTGCATCCCGGCGCGGGCGGCAAGCGCATGATCGGGGACAAGGCGGAGCAGGCGCAGATCTGGGCGGAGCTGATGGCGCAGACTCCTGACCCTGCCGATGAGCGTGCGGTCTACATTCACATCCCGTTCTGCGATAAGAAATGCAGCTACTGCGGCTTCTTCCAGAATTTCACACGCGAGGAGGCAGTGCATCACTATGTCGATGTCCTCATCGACGAGATCGAGGCGGCGGCGGATACGCCATATGTTACGGGTGCGCCGTTCCAAGCCGTATTCTTCGGGGGCGGTACACCGACGGCACTCGGTGACGCGGATCTCGCGCGGCTTGTGCGTACGGTACGCGAGCGGCTGCCGCTGACGAGCGACTGTGAGATCACACTTGAGGGACGCATCCATGACCTCAGCGAGAGCAAGGTGGATGCTGCGATGCGAGCGGGCATCAATCGTTTCTCGCTTGGCGTACAGTCCTTTGATACGCGTGTCCGTCAGTCAATCGGGCGTATCGATGACCGCGATACGGTGATTGAGACGCTGCGCCGCATGGTGGAGAAGCAGGGAGCTGTCGTCATTGCAGACCTCATCTATGGGCTGCCCTATCAGTCGATGGAGATCTGGGAGAACGACGTGCGTACGCAGTTCGAGCTCGGTATTGCGGGCGGCGACCTCTACCAGCTCAACGTCTTCCCGGGCAGCGAGCTCGCACGCCGCATCGATGCGGGGGATCTGCCGATGCTCCCAACCACGGAGGAACAGGCGGAGTATTTCAAGCGCGGACTTGAGATTGTCGCGGAGTATCCGATGGCGCGCCGCATCGACACGACGCATTGGACGACCGATCACCGCGAGCGCAGCATCTACAATACACTTGCCAAGCGCGGCAACGACGTTCTCGCGTTCGGCTCGGGAGCGGGCGGCTTCATCGGTCAGATGATGTGGCGCAACCACGGTGCGCTCGCACCGTATGAGAAGATGGTGGAGGAGGGTACGAAGCCGTTCCAGTTCATGGGCGAACAGGCGGATGAGCATCGTATGCACAGCGAGATCGGTGATCAGATCGAGCATGGCTACCTGTATGCACCGTTCTTCGAGAAGAAGTACGGTGTCGATCTCCTCACCGAACTTGAGCCGCTTTTTGCCGCATGGGCGGAGAACGGGCTCATTACGCGTATGGCGACGGGGTTCCGTTTGACCCTTGCAGGTGAGTTCTGGCATGACAACCTCATCCAGGGGTTCCTCGAGGCGTATGCGCTCACGCAAGAGGACGAGGTGAAGCTCCGCAAGGAGAATGTCGCCCTGCAGGACATGATTCCGAAGTCTGTGCGCTCCATGCTTGAGGCGATGTTCCCCGACGGGATGCCCGCGCAGATGGCGGCGGCACTCTCGGGCAAGCCGTCCCCCGAGCTTGAGAATCACCCACACATGCAGATGCTGAAAAACCTCATCGAAAAGGAACGAGAGAAGGAACGTGCTGCAGACCGTTCCGCCCTCGATCTCAATACGGTCATGCGCACGCAGTCGCGTGAACTTGGAAAAGCTGTGTAATATATTATAGGAAGCACTGATAAATTCAGCCACGCCATCTTGACGCATCTTTTTTGCCCGAACTTTGTCGGCAAATCCTCCACATAGCCCTTGCTATGCGTCCGGTTTGCCTCCTTGTTC